>JALSPK010000041.1 GCA_026986005.1 Saprospiraceae bacterium | reverse complement strand
TAGTACCGGGATCACCATCGTCACAAGGACTACCCGGTCCACCTATCTCAGCACTATAAGGGGCACAATCTACATCGTCGCAATACCCATCTCCATCAGTATCATCCGAGCTTTGGCGTATCAGTTCTATTGATTCTTCCTGATTACAACCTGTAGCATCGGTGACTGTAACAGAATATTCTTCTCCGCCTCCTTGGCTTATTTCTTTTATTATGATGCTTGAACTTGTCTCTCCGGTACTCCATAGTACATCATACGGTTCTGTGCCACCGCTCGCCTCAACACTCAATGTGGTGGTTTCCTGACTATAACATATATTGTTATCTCCGGTTAACTCTATGACAAGTCCGTATTGGGGAATTTCCCCCGTACAATTGCACTCATTGTCATATTTGTCATTTATTGTACAAGGATTACCATCATCACACGGATCTCCCTTCGCATAGGTCTTGCTTGCATCAGTAGGATTACAATCCTTGTCATCGCATACTCCATCTCCATCAGTATCTTGAAATATATCATTTGATACTGAAAACTCTTCTTCATAAGGACATCCGGTCTCATTATCTACTACCGTAAGAGCATAATTTCCTGCTGAGGGGACAGTACGTTCCTTGTCAGTAGCATCATCCCACCAAGTGACATTGATATTTTGACCATTTACCATAAGCTTTATTTCTGCCGGTGGACAATCACCGGGTGTCACTATATCTAACGTATAATTCTTGCTTTTTGTGAATATTATAAGCCATCATAATAGGTTTGTAATTCAAACTGCATTATTTGCACCTACATTTTATTAAAAAAAAGTTTTATAACTACTGCTATGACCTCTCTCAAGAATAATACACAATTTGTAATGTTGCATCTTTCATAATGCCGAGGTCTGTATTTGCATTTCCCATATTAACTGCTATTTCCAAATGTTCGGCAGAATTGAAGATGAGCAGTTCATCACCAAAGGGCACATCGCTATATTTGTTTTGGATTTGATCGATATAGTCTTTAGGGCTGTAATATAGTTTAAAAGGTTTGTCACCGACTGTTGATGTAAATAAATCTTTTGTCACATTGAGTATTGCGTTGCCAAATTTGTCTATGAACATTACGGTTACTCTGATTGTATTTGCAGAAACTACTGGTTTTAGTGTTATTCTTTTGTTTATTGACAATACTCTTTGTCCTATATTTTCAAAATTTTCTTCTTGTTGGCATTGAGCTACTAATTCAGCTATTGTAGTATAAAGATCCCCTGTTGTTTTACCATATTCTACATATCTGATATCATTCATTTCCAATTCATCAAAGAGTAGAGAAATAATTCCGTTATCCGGTGCGATAAAATAATAATCTTCTTTTTTTAAAAGTAGGAGACGAACCCTTTTGGAATAATAACTATTGACTGACATGATGTGTACAGTATTTTTTGGATAGAATTTATATGAATTGTACAACATGAATGCAGCCTCAATTATATCAAAATTATTAATTTCATTTGATATATCTATTAATTGGCTTTCCGAATGTGTTGAAAGTATCGCTCCCTTTAGAGATGCAATATTATAATTGTTTTTGCCAAAATCTGTAGTTAATGTAACAAAAGTCATTTGTGTTTTTATAAATTCATTACAAAGGTAATTATATATATTAAAAAAACGTAATGTTTGTCAAAATACTTTAATCAAAATTATTTGTTTTGTTGTAGACACCATATTATTGCGGAGGTGGCGCAACAAAAAAGCAAAATTCTATTAAGGTATAGTATAGAACAATAGAATTTGTATAAACTGATGTTTTTTTATTAAAAATTGATAGTTTGGTGCAACTTCCTCTTTATCATTTGGTATATTTGCAAAAAAAATAATAATTATGATAAATATAAAATTTGGTACTGACGGATGGCGTGCAATTATAGCCAAAGAATATACTGTTGATAATGTAATGCGAGTATCGGCAGCTGCATCTCAATGGATGTTGGGCAAAGGATATAAGCGGGTAGTTATAGGATATGATTGTAGATTTGCCGGTAAGATGTTTAGTGAATATGCTGCTAGCATTTTTGCTGATAATGGCATTGAAGTATTGATTGATGAAAACTTTGCTTCTACACCTATGGTCTCATTAGGAGTTGTAAAACTGAAGGCTGATTTGGGTATAGTGATAACAGCAAGCCACAATCCTCCATCATACAATGGTTATAAATTAAAATCAAATTTTGGTGGTCCCACGATCCAAAAAGAGGTAACTGAAATAGAGAATATGATTCCTGATTTTGTCCCTGTAAATAAAACTGTATTTAAAGATCATGTAGAAAATTCAAGGATTAAATTAGTAGATCTTGAACAGATGTATATTGACCATGTACTTGCATATTTTGATATGGATTCTATCAAAAATGGTGTGGTATTAGCATTTGATGCTATGTATGGTGCCGGTCAAAATGTGATAAAGCGACTTTTTCCAAAAGCCCATTTATTGCATTGTGAGTATAATCCTTCATTCAATGGTCAAGCACCTGAGCCTATTCACAGAAATCTGAAAGAATTGTCAGCGTTGGTCAAAAATAATCCTGAGATAAATCTTGGTCTTGCCAATGATGGAGATGCAGATAGGATTGGCTTGTACGATGAAGATGGAGAGTTTGTCGATTCTCATCATATTTTGTTGTTACTACTGTACTATATGTATGAATTCAAAAAAGAAAAAGGTAAGGTTGCTGTATCTTTTTCTGTCTCAAACAAAGTGGAAAAACTCGCAAAAATGTATGGCTTGGAATATGAAGTCACAAAGATAGGCTTTAAGTATATAGCAGAGATAATGATTCATGAAGACGTAATGGTAGGTGGAGAAGAATCTGGCGGTATCTCTGTAAAAGGACATATACCTGAGAGAGATGGGGCATGGATGGGTTTGTTAGTCATGGAGTTGATGGCCAAAACAGGAAAATCATTAAAAGAACTTATTCAGGTAATTTACGAAAAAGTAGGCCAATTCAAATTTAATAGAGATGATCTCCATCTTGATGAAGAGACAAAACAGGCTGTAGTAAAGAAATGTGAAAACGGGGAGATCAAAGAAATCGGAGGTAGACCAATTCAAAGAGTAGACACAATTGACGGCTGGAGATTTTTTATCGATGAAGATACTTGGGTAATGGTGAGACCTTCAGGTACTGAACCTGTATTAAGAGTTTATTGTCAAGCTGAGACTACGGAGAAAGTAAGAGAGACATTGAATGCTGCCCATAAAACATTATTGGGTTAATATTATATGCTCCTTCCTTTTTATAATAAGAATGGAATTGAAGCCGGATGTGATGAAGCTGGTAGAGGCCCTTTAGCCGGGCCTGTATTTGCTTCATCCGTCATATGGCCAAAATCATTAATAATACCTGAAATTGATGATTCTAAAAAATTGAGTGAAAAAAAAAGAGATATTTTAAGAGTGTTTATTGAAGAAAATGCAATTGATTTTTCTGTTTCTCTAGTTGATGTAGCTGAAATTGAAAAAATAAATATATTGAACGCTTCCATTAAAGCCATGCATTTGGCATTGGATGGGCTTTCCAAAAAATTTTCCAGGATATTAGTTGATGGAAATAAATTTAAACAATACAAAAAAATTGAGCATCACACTATAGTAAAAGGAGATGGGAAATATTTGAGTATCGCTGCTGCTTCCATCTTGGCGAAGACATACCGGGATGAATATATGAGAAAATTGGATAAAGAATATCCATGCTATCAATGGAAAAATAACAAGGGTTATCCAACGAAATTTCATAGGAAGGCTATATTAGAAAACGGTATAACAAAGTATCATCGAAATAAATTTTGCGAAAAGATTTTGGCAGAATTGAAATAATTTCCTGCTATTTTCAACAATTTTATAAGTTAATCGCGTTATATCAGAGTAAATACACTCTATTTTCGTATATTTGCAAATTGTTTTAAAGAAATGCAATGTAAATTTTGATTTATGTTAAAAACTCGTGTACTATATATATCCCAAGAAATGGATCCTTATACAAGCCTGTCAGAGATGGGAACATTTATGAGGAATTTTATTTTAAATGCTAATAAGAAGTCATTTGAGATGCGGATATTGATGCCCAAATTTGGGACAATCAATGAAAGAAGACATAAGCTTCATGAAGTGGTAAGGTTGTCAGGAATGAATATAATTATTGATGACGATGATTTTCCTTTAATTATTAAAGTAGCTTCTCTTCCTGAATCAAGAATCCAAGTATATTTTTTAGACAATGAAGAATTCTTTAAGAGAAAAAGTATATTTAAGGATGAAGAAGGAAACCCATTTGGGGATAATGATAACAGGATGATATTTTTCTGCAAAGGTGGAATGGAAACTGTTAAGAAATTTGGATGGCCTCCGGATATAATTCATGCTAGTGGTTGGATGAGTAGTTTGATTCCATTATTTTTGAGGAAAGTGTATAGTGATGATCCGGTTTATCAACATTCTAAAATAATATATACTCCTTTTGTAAATCAAGGGGGAAATGTATTATCTACTAATTTTAAAGATAAAGTTTTAATCAATGACATGACAACAAGTGATTTGAGCAATTATTATGACGAAAACGGTGAGATTGATTTAGACCTAGGTGCAATGTTAAATTCGGATGGAGTCATACTTCCATTTGAGGAGGGATTGGAAAAAAGTATTGAATTTTTGGAGAAAAATAATGTCCCATATTACATCCATAATAGTGAAGATGAAAAATATACAGGAGATATGAATTTTTATAAAACTATAATTGAAGGATAGAGTTTAGTGACAATTCTTTAAACTACTCGTTAAGTATATGCGGCTTTTTAATCAATAAAATTAGCTTTTTTAGCAAATTAAAAATTACATTGTGGTGTTTGGTCACTTCTTTGAAAAAAATACGTTATACTAAAACACAAAAAAATTTAACAAAGAAATGAATAAAATTATTTATATTTTATTGTTTATTGCAGTACTATCACAAAGTGCTTGTATCAAATCTTCCGTAATCGGTGGAGATATTCTTAAAAATGATGAGATTCTAGTAGAATTTACTGATACTTCGACGCTAAAAGCTCGAACTGTATTGAATGATTCTTTTAAAGTATATCCAAACCTTTTGAGTTCGTATTTATTAGGTGAATTTTACGATAACAATTTTGGTTATTCACAGTCCAGTTTGTACTGCAATTTTAGTTTAGCAGGATCTTTACCTGAAAAAAATATTACTGACATTGATTCAATAGTGTTGACAATGGTGGTGGATACCGCTTTGATATATGGAGACAATGCATCTATTCATAATATCGCGGTTTATGAACTGGCTGAAAGCATTGACAAAGATTCGATTTTTTCTAATGAAACATTTCAATTAAACGATGTTAAGATTGGAGAGAAACAAATACTTCCTATGACGGATTCTGTTGTGGTCATAGAGCCCAAAAACGACACGGTAACGTATAAAGATCAAGTTAGAATATTACTTGATAAAACTTGGGGGTCAAAATTCCTTAGTGACACCAATTATCTTAAAAATGATACTTTGTTCAAAGAGAATATATTGAAAGGACTGTATATTGAATCCACAACAAATAACAGCTCGATAGTTGGCGTGAAGAAAAGGACAAAAGATAATAAATATAAAACTAGAATTGATGTTTATTATACCATAAATGATACTTTGAAGAAAAAGACTTTTAATTATGATAAAATAGTTAGCCACTTCAAAAAGGATTATTCATCAAGCAAAGTTATTGAGTTTTTGGATGATTTTGATAAAGGTGATAGCCTATTATTTGTACAAGGTACGGATGGATTGAAAGTAGAGTTGGATATTCCATATTTGGATTTTCTTAAAGGTAAGAACATCAACAAAGCGGAATTGATTTTATATACGATAGAAGATAGCGGTATAAAGGTAAAAACACCAAATAGGTTAGTGACAAAATATTTAACTGAAGATGGAGATATAAATTATATAGAAGACTACGTTTTTCCGGAAAATTCTAGAAATATAGATAAAAATATTTATTTTGGTTATAAGACAAAGAGCAAGGAACAAGGCAAGGAGCTTAATAAGTACATTATAAATCTTACCATGCATCTTAAGAAGCTGTTGAGAGATGATATCTATAGTACAAAACTATTTATCTATCCTGAATTTAGAATCAATGATCCCGGTTTTGCTGTCTTGAGAGGAGTGAATAGATCCGATATTAAATCTAAATTAAAAATCACTTATTCAAACATTGATTAACTATGTGTGGCATTGTAGCATATACAGGAAAAGAAAATGCATTCCCCATCTTATTGGAAGGGTTGAAAAGATTGGAATACAGGGGATATGATAGCGCAGGTATTGCCATTCTTGATAAGGATATTGCTGTTCATAAGAAAAAAGGAAAGGTTAGTGCCCTGGAATCTTATATAACGGAAGAGACTTCAGGTACTGTAGGTATTGGTCATACAAGATGGGCTACTCACGGTGAACCAAATGATATTAATGCACATCCTCATCTTTCAGGAGATGGAAAGATTGTATTGGTTCATAATGGAATAATCGAAAATTATCAAACGTTAAAAACTGCTCTAATAGAATTGGGACACCAATTCAAAAGTGATACAGATACTGAAGTTCTCGTTCACCTTATTGAAGAGTATGCCAAAAGGAGTACTTCTTTTGAAGATGCAGTAAGGCTGGCTTTGCAAAAAGTCATTGGAGCTTATGCAATTGTGGTATATAGTATTGACGAGCCAGATTTATTGATCGGGGCAAAAAAATCCAGCCCTTTGGTTGTAGGTATAGGAGATGATGAGCTTTTTTTGGCTTCTGATGCATTCCCGATAATTAAGTATACAAATAAAGTAATATATTTAGAAGATGAGCAAATGGCAATTATCGATGCCAATGGCACTTATTCTATCAAAGATATAGATAACAATATAATTACACCTGAGATTCAAGAATTGGATCTTACGATTCAGGTAATAGAAAAAGGTGAATTTGAACATTTCATGCTCAAAGAAATTTTTCAACAGCCCATTACTGTGCTGGAGAGTATGAGAGGGCGTATTAATCCTGTTGAAGGATGGCTAAAAGTAGGAGGCTTAACGAAGCAAATGAATAGAATTTCCAAGGCAAAAAGAATTATTTTTGTAAGTAGTGGTACATCTTGGCACGCAGCTATGATAGGAGAGTATTTATTTGAAGATTTAGCAAGAATTCCGGTAGAAGTGGAATACTCTTCCGAGTTTAGATATAGAAATCCTATTTTGGGTAGTGAAGACGTTGTTATTGCAATTTCTCAGTCGGGAGAGACAGCTGATACTATCGCTGCACTACAATTAGCAAAATCGAAACAGGCATCAACTTATGGTATCGTCAATGTAGTCGGCTCGAGGATATCACGCATGACAGATACCGGCTCATATACTCATGCGGGGCCTGAAATAGGTGTCGCGTCTACAAAGGCATTTACGAGTCAGCTGACCGTCTTGTCTTTGATGGCATTGCATTTGGCAATTGAAAAAGGAACTATTCCTCAAAGTTATGTTATGCAATTATTGAGTGAACTTGAAGCACTTCCGGATAAGATAACAAAAGTGTTGAATGATAATGAAAAGATAAAATATGTAGCTTCTGAAATTAAGGATTCGACAAATGCATTGTATCTCGGCAGGGGATATAACTTCCCCGTTGCACTGGAAGGAGCACTAAAATTGAAAGAAATATCTTATATACATGCAGAAGGATATCCTGCTGCAGAGATGAAGCACGGTCCTATTGCATTGATAGATGAAAATATGCCTGTTGTGGTTATAGCGACAAATAAAAGTGCATATTCAAAAATAGTAAGCAATATTCAGGAGATTAAAGCGAGAAAAGGTATCGTAATATCAATAGTAACTGAAGGAGATACAAAGATAAAAAAATTGTCGGATTACACTATCGAAATACCGTATATCGCAGATCCACTTTCTCCTATTTTGTCTGTGATTCCGCTACAATTATTAGCTTATCATATCGCAGTAATGAGAAAATGTAACGTAGATCAACCAAGAAATTTAGCAAAATCAGTAACAGTAGAATAACACCCTAAATAAAATTCTAATAAGAATTTTGAAGAAAACATTATAAAATGGAAAGAACTTTAAATATTAAATACAATTCGGAAAAAGAAAAATTGATTATTTCAGAATACGGAAGGCATATTCAGAATCTTATCAAACACGCACAGACTATCGAAGACCAAAAAGAGCAACAAGCCTTTGTTGAAGAAATAGTTGAGCTAATGAAAAAAATGAAGATAGGTAATAAAAAATCTCCTGAATACAAAGAGAAAATTTGGATGCACGTCTATAAAATCGCTGATTTCAATCTTAAAGCTGTACCTCCTAGTGGTATTATCCCCGAACCTAAACCTAAGGATTTTAAACCGGGCAAATTGGAGTATCCTACTGCTGAAAAACATTACCGCCATTATGGTCACTTCATACACTCTCTTATGGACAAGGCTATCGAAATGGAAGAAGGAGTAAAAAAAGAGCAATTTGTTGCAGTAATAGGAGCTTATATGAAGATGGCTTATAAAATATGGAGTGCAGATGTCTATGTAAATGATAAAACCATCAAGCATGATTTGGAAAAAATGACTAAAGGTAAACTTGTTTTTCCTGAAGGCTATTCAATGGATTTGTTGTTGGACAAAATAAAAGATACTAAGATTCCAAAAGATTCAAGAGACAATCGTAAATATCAAAAGAAAAGAAATAATCATAAAAGAAAACCAAAACGCTAGGAATATTTAAAATATTTTGTACATTTGGCTCAATATTAATTCTTTAATCTAATTCTTTTTGTTTTAGTTTAAAATAAACTTTTCATGAAAAGGGTTTTTGCGGTACTTTTTATCCTATTTGTTATAGTGGTGGCAGCTGATGCCCAACTGGAAGATGACTTCAATGATGGTGACTTTGTTTCAAATCCACGATGGTATGGGGATACCCAAGATTTTATCGTAAATGATAAATATCAATTGCAGTTAGATGCACCTGATGCAGGCAATTCAAGATTATTTACTATATACAATGCCGCTGATAGTATGGAATGGGGTATGATGGTTAATCTTGATTTTAATCCATCAAATTCAAATAAATTGAGAATATTTCTCATGCTTGATATTCCAAATATAGAAAAATCAAGTGGGTATTTTGTTGAGATAGGAGAAAATGGAAATGATGATAATCTAAAATTTTTTGAACTTGATAAGGGTGTGGAAAATCTGATAGCTGAAGGTGAAATAGGTTTGTTCTCAACTCCTTTTGAGACTAAGCTGAAAATATCTAAAAAATCTTCGGGATTTTGGTTATTTCAAATACAGAGTAATAGTCAATATTATAAAGAAGATTTTGAGGTGTACAATGATAAATTCTTGTTTGATACAGCTTATTTCCTTCTTGATTTGCACTACAGCAAAACAAGAAAAGACAAATTTATTTTTGATGATATTTATATCAAAACTCTAGAAAATGATACAGAAGCACCTAAATTAATAGATACAAAATTATTGGATAAAACAAAAGTGTTTTTGACATTTGATGAAGAATTGGATGAGGAATCGGTATTGAATAAGGCAAACTATACAATAGATCAATCAGATGCCAAACCGTCAGATATCATATTTAGCCCGGATAAAGCGAATCAGGTTTTATTGAATTTTGAAAAAGAATTTGAAAGTGGAGTAAAATATAAGATATCAGTTAGAGGATTGAAAGATTTGCGAGGAAATGAAATCACAGAATCAGTAAGTGCATATTTTTTCTTACTTGAAAGCCCGGATTTTGGAGATTTGGTAATAAATGAGCTTTTGTTTAATCCCAATAAAGGCGCGAATGATTTTGTTGAACTTATTAATATTTCCAATAAATTTTTAAACTTGAAAGGATTGAAGATATCCAACTTGTATAAAGAGAATAAAGCAGAAGAGATACTACCTGATGTAATAATAAAGAAAGGGGAAATTATTTGTATATCAAGCGATACAAATAGTGTGATAAATAATTATTTTGTCCCTGATAGTGCACATATCATTCAAAACAAGTTGCCTCCTTTTGATGATGATGAAGGTAATGTCAGTTTGTACATTACAAGGGCTAATACTGAGATAATGATAGATTCGTTTGACTATTCGGATAAAATGCATTCTTCCTTTATAACAGATGATGAGGGCCTCAGTTTGGAAAGAATAAATCCACAGCTCAATACTAACGATCGATTCAATTGGACCTCTAGTTCAACATTTGCAGGTGGAGCCACACCAGGTTATAAGAATAGTGCTTTTGCGGATTTGCCTTCTGCAAATGTGCAAAATGTGGTATTAAAGAACAATGTTTTTTCGCCCAATAATGATGGAATTGACGATGAATTGGTGATTGAGTACAACTTTGACAAAGCTGAAAATTATGCTAATTTTTATATTTTTGATTCTAGGGGCAGATTGGTCACACAATTGATTAATAATGAAACTTTGGGAAAAAAAGGGATAATTGTATGGGATGGATTCAAAGATTCCTCAAAGACTTCAATCGGCATATACCTATTGTACTACAAAATAATTGACACCAATTCAAATGTAATTGAAGGAAAGAAAACAATTGTTTTAGCAGATTATATAAAATGATTTTATAATTTTGTGCAAAATGCCGGTGATATGGGTTTAATGGTAAACAAATTGTGCTTTATTGACCGGAAACATAAAATTTATATTAATTAAATGAATATCTCAACTTCAATACAGCGTATTCTTATGGGGTCGATATCAGTAGTAATAATATTGATATTTTTTCAGCCTGATATTCCCTTTGTGGTGTCTTTGAGTGAGAATACAATTTGGATAATTTTTTCTTTGATTATCTTTTCGATTTTTTTTATGATAATTAAGAAATCAAATCTGGTGTATTTCATGATGTTTAGCGCTGCTATTTTAACTCTTTTTCTCAAGGATTCATCAAATGAAAATCTTATGTTTCACGGGAAAGACATAAATTCATCATCATTACATATAATGCACTTTAATATTTTGGATGTTGAAGAGTCAAAAGAAAATTTTTTAAAGAAAATAGAAGACTCTGATCCGGATATCGTATCTTGTCAAGAATTGAGTCCCGCGTGGAACAAGTTTCTGAACAAAACTCTTAAACAAAGATATCCATATACATTATCAATCAATCAATTTGATCCGGATGCAAAACTGGTATTTTCTAAATATAAGTTTGAGAAAAAAGATACATTCTATTTATCCGGTCATCCACAATTGGATGCAATCATTCAATTCGAAGATAATTTGGTCAATATTCTTTTTACCTATGTATTACCTTACTCAATGGCAGGAGAAAATGCAGGAAATCATTATCAGTTGGAAGACCTGACGGATTATATAAAGAAAAAAGAAAAAATGCCAATAATGATTGTTGGAGAGTTTAATCAAGTATATTGGGCAAAGAGAGTTAGGACATTTTTGTATGACACAAAACTGAATAACGCAAGAAGATCAGTATCTTTTGCGGTAAGAAATCCATTAGATCACATGTTTTATTCCAAGCAACTTCGCTGCCTTAAATTAGGAGAAATATTCGATGATAGCTCCAATCATATTGGAGTCGAAGGCGTTTTTAAGTTGGTTAGGTAATTAGTGCCTGTATATAAAGTGCTTGATTTTTGAAAAATAAAGATTTTTGATGAGAGTTTTGCCTTTCTGAGGATTAGTGATGCCTTAGCATCAGTAATTTGAATAAAGTAAGTAACTATACAGATAGAGTGCTTTTGAGATGAAAAATGTCTATTTTTGTATTAAAAGAATCATATATTTTGAAGGAATAGCGGCGCTATTTCAAAAAATATTGGTAAATTTTAATGCGAAAAGAGCGTTTTACAGCCAAAATGATTTTACCTGTATAGTTACATTATATCGCAAAAAGATTATTTTTAAATTTTAATGACTTTGTGGACAGACACTAATTATACTATGATTTTTTAACAAACTTGGTAAGTATTATTATCTGTTGTCCATTGATCTTTCCTGATATTTGGTCAGGATTGTCCGAAACAAGGGAAATCCTACGTACATGGGTGCCTCTCTTTGCAGTAAATCCAGCACCTTTTACATTCAAATCTTTGATAAGAACCACAGAATCTCCTGATAATAATTCTACTCCCGTACTATCAACATGCTTTTCTACTAGAGGGGCTTCTTCACCTTCTCCTGTTGCTTTTGCCCAAGACATCACCTCGTCTTCAAGATATAGCATATCCAATAGATCTTGCGGCCATCCCTCTCCTCGTAGTCTTGTAAGCATTCTCCAAGACATCACTTGCACAACAGGTTCTTCACTCCACATACTATCATTAAGGCATCTCCAATGATTACTATCCATAGTATCCGGATTTTCTATTTGCGTATTGCATGTATTACATAGGTAGATACATCTATCTGCTACAATCTCACCCACAGGAGGTACTTTGTATACGCTTAGATTATTATTCGCACCACAAAGTTCACATTTAGATTCACTTCTTTTAATCAGTTTTTCTTCTATACTCATGTTTATATTCTTTTTTATTTTATCCAAACAACGTGTTAGTATTATTTTTATTAATTTCCTGCTTTGCGTCTTCTGTATAATATATTGTTCCACAATTGGGACAAATTAGATAATACTTGTAATAATAGCTTTTTTGTTTATTTATTTTTTTGTTTTTGCTCATTCTTTTAACAACAGGAGTATTGCATTTTCTGCAGATATCTCCTTCCTTTTCTATTTTTGTTTTAGGTGCATTTTCTTTAGTGACATATCCCGGGTCTTCTGCTAATTGATCGCTGTTTAGAGCCATTGTTGCCAATGCATCACACCTTTCATTTTCAGGATGACCATTATGCCCCTTTACCCAGTTGAATTCAACATCGTGAAAGGACATGAGATCCAATAATTGCTGCCAGAGGTCAACATTTATAGCTTTCTCTTTTTTATTTCGAAACCAATTATTCTGTCGCCATTTTTTTGCCCAACCTTTATTGATGGCATCAACGATATATTTTGAATCAGAATAAACTATTACTTTTGATTTTTTTTTCAATTGTTTTAGCCCGAAAATAATAGCCATCAATTCCATTCTGTTATTTGTAGTAAGTGTGAATCCTCTTGCAAATTCCTTTATATGTCCTTTGTAGTTGAGTATAACTCCAAATCCTCCTTTGCCGGGATTGGGGTCTGCACCTCCGTCAGAATATAGATATACTGTTGGTATTTCTTCCATTTACCGCACTAATTAGTTTTTAGTTTGTTAATTAGCCTCTTAGTATTATTCCCAAGTTCAAGAGATGTATTCCAATATTTTTTAGCCATTGGAATTGCTCCTTTTTTCATTTCTAAATCGCCTTTTATTTCCCAATAATAAGGATGCTTTTCCTTAAAATCACTATCTAAATTATTCAATAATTTTTTAGCTTTTTTTAGTTTATCAATTACAATATAGCTATGAGCCTGTAATAATACTATCTCATATTTGAATTTGGTCTTATTTCCTGTATACATCAAAGCTTCGTCTAGGTATTCAAGACCTTTTTGGGTTTTTCCGAGATTGATATTTGCTTTTCCTGCATTGTAATAGCCCATTACCTGATTGGGATAATAATCTATCGCATCTTCGCTTAAATCAGCTAATTTATCCCATTTTCGTAGATAAGAATAAATAGCCATTAATTGTTTCCATATTTCAAAGTTATTTTTACTGCTTTCCAATGAAGCGATATAATATGATTCACTAGCTTCAATATCTCCGCTATTGTATAGGATATCAGCCATCAAGGCATTTGATTTAGCATCGTCGGGATATTGCTCTAAAAGGATTGAAGATGCACTTTTTAATTCTTTTGTTAGTTCGCTCCCTTTGTTTGCTTTATTTACAAAAGGAATAAGCATTTTTATTTTTTTATCAAGCAAGACATTTGGGTTTCTCATTATAGGAAAAAGACTTTTTACATAATCCTCTTCTTTTTGCGTGAATTTTTCGTATGAATGCAAATAAGAAAGAGCAACTGCATTTTGAGGGTCTAATTTCAAAATGATTTTGTAGTTTTGGATAGCCTTTTTGCTATTATTCATCAATCTGTAAGTCATTGCTTTTTTTAGATAAATATTTATATTTTTTCCTAGCTTTTTTTCCAATTTATCCAACGTGTTCAATGCCTGTTTGTATTTCTTTGTTCTGAGCAGGATATTTACTCTATGCATTTCAACTTCCTGACTATAACCGGTTTTTTTCTCAAGAAGATCAATTATAGCCAAGGCTTTTTTTGTTTTGTTAGCACGCTGGTATAAATCTGAGGTCTTGAAATAATTCAACCTTTCAAAATTTTGTGAATTGAGCATGCTTTCCATCAGTTGAGCTGCTTCCTCATATTTTCCTTCTTCTTTTAATAAGTCAAGTAAAAAATACTTATATATAGATTTTGTGTCATCTTTGTCTATCGCTTTTTTTACATACCTTTCTGCATCGTTTTTTTCGTTTTTTACAAGATATATTTTTGCAATTTCAAAATCTATAATTCCGTCATTTTTTACTTTGTTTTTAATACCTTTAAATTTTTTCAAGGCTTCATCATAATCTTCCAATGCTACACTCTGCATAGCTGTGATAAATTTGCCTTCAAGGTCAAGTACATCTGGATCTATACTGACCGGTTCTTGTGCCCATACACCGGTTAAAGTAGCGATTAGTAAAACAGAATAAATTAGTTTTGACATAAGTATAAATTATTTTAATCAGTATTAGTATCAAAATTCATGATTTGATACAAGGCGTACTTAATATCAATTTGAAAGCAAAATTGCCGTTAAATAAAATGATTTATATCGGCCATATTGTTTTCAACTTAGTATTATTACTGACATTATTAAACGAAGATATTGCAATTATGTTGAAAATCCTTGTTTTTTTCTTATTTTTGCGCATAAAGATTATAAATGTTAACAAACAATTCTATTTTAAGACGTGTACGATATACATTTGATTTCAAAGATTTAGAAATGATAGATATTTTTGCTCTTGCCAATGTCAATGTTAATGTATCACAAATAATATCTTGGTTGAAGAAAGAAGAAGATCCGGAATTTAAGTTTATTGAAGATAAGGATCTTGCTGCATTCTTAAATGGATTTATTGTTTTAAAACGGGGCAAAAAGGATGGAGTTGATTTGATAAATGAGGATAAATTAAACAACAATATCATTTTCAGAAAAATAAAAATAGCACTTAATCTAAAGGTAGAAGACATAATTGATATATTTAAAGCTGTGGATTTCAAGGTGAGCAAGCATGAGATTACGGCTATATTTCGTAACCCCAAACAGAGACAATATAGGGAATGTCAAAACCAATTTTTAAGGGCATTTTTGCAAGGATTGACTAAAGTCATGCAAAAAAAATAATAGCGTCGGTTCTTTATTTTATCCAATCATTTGTATGATTTGTCGAAAAATATTATTCAATTAAGAAGAATCAATTACTTTTGGTATAAAATCAACGGAAAAATCAAAAAAATGATCCTACCACTATTTTTAACCGAAACCATATTTAGCAAACTGTATTCACAGATAAAATAACAATATATGCCAGTACTTAAAATAGATAATATTGTAAAGCGATTTCATGACAAAACCGCTGTAAATGGTGCTTCATTTGAAGTAAGAAAAGGAAGTATATTTGGATTGCTCGGTCCGAATGGTGCAGGGAAAACAACCTTGATACGCATAATAACCAGTATCCTCAAAGCTGATGAGGGAGTCGTCTATTTGAATGGTGAAAAACTAAATGAATTTCATCCAACCCAAATCGGTTATATGCCGGAAGAAAGGGGCTTGTATAAAAAGATGAAAGTAGGAGAACAGTTGTTGTATCTTGCTCAATTGAGAGGGATGTCATACAAAAATGCTAAAAAAGCAATAATAGAGTGGATGACAAAATTTGAAATGCAGGATTGGTGGAACAAAAAGATAGAAGAATTGTCCAAAGGAATGCAGCAAAAAGTTCAGTTTATAGTCACAGTAGTACACAATCCTAAATTGATTATATTGGATGAACCTTTTACCGGTTTAGATCCTGTCAATACTGAATTGATAAGGAAGGAGATTATAAAATTAAGTGAAAATGGTGTTACAATTATTTTTTCAACTCATAGGATGGAGCAGGTGGAAGAAATATGTGAAGATATAGTTTTGGTAAACGAAGGTAAAGTAATATTGGATGGTAAAGTTGAAAGTATCAAAGAGCAATTTAAAGATAATAAATATAAGGTTGAATTTACAGGAGATATACAGGATGACTTATTAAAAAGTCTTGAAGTAAAAGATAAAGATGGTAGTTCATTTGTATTTAAATTGAACAAAGAGCAAACATCCAATGATTTATTGAGATTATTGTTGGAAAATAAAGTAGAAGTCAAATCCTTTAATGAAATTTTACCCACTTTGAATGATATATTTATAAGATTGGTGACTGAAAAATAGAGATAGGAGATAAGTATTTAAGGTATTAAAGAATATTTAAAAAGAAATAAAGATGAATAAACTTTGGTTGATAATAAAACGAGAATATCTGATTAGGGTAAGGAAAAAATCATTTTTACTTATAACTCTTCTAGCTCCTTTAGCTTTCGCAACCTTAACTATTGGCATGGGAGTCTTGTCCGGTTACATGGCGGCAA
>JALSPK010000040.1 GCA_026986005.1 Saprospiraceae bacterium | reverse complement strand
AGACTTGGTATGCTTTTGCTAAAATCCCGGTTTAGACTTACCAAGTTTTGGAAACTTGGCAAGTCGGGGGACATTATATACATGCACTATTTCAGCACTTTCAAACTATGAACTTTTCCTGCCAAGCTACCCTCTGACTTCCCATTTCTTCGCTGCGCTACGAAATCGGGAGAACCGCATCCCGCAACATCCTAAAAACAATACGTTCACGGTTCACATCTTTTTATCAACCATTTTTATGAGACCTCATAATGCATCTAATATATGAAACGCTGCAAGGAGGTGATAATAATACCGCCCCTGAGCCAAAGAACCCCCGACCTCTTGCCAGGTTACTCCAGCCCTGGATCTTTTTCTACTTTTTTATAATCTTTTGGCCCCTTTTTGAAAACTGACAAATTGAAGTATCTACCCGGATATAGTCGCAAATCTTGTAACAAGAGGTTAGTATGTTTCACCGTAAGATTGAGTTCATTATATAGTTTTTCATCTTTCAGCAATTTACCCAGAGTACCATCACCTTTATTTACTTTTTTCATTATTCCATCAAAACTATTTATTGAGGAATCTGCTTTAGCCAAAATGCTTTTTATGTCTTTTATTGATTTTGTTAGTTGGACAATAGCATCGTCACCTTTTATTATCAATGAGTCAACATGAGCGTTTTGCAGACTTAAAGTTAATTGATCAAGATTATTCAAAATACTGGCTATTTTCACATCACTAGCTTTCAATGATTTGGTCATTGCAGCGACATTAGCAATTGAAGCTTCGATATTTTTATCAGTTTTGCTTAGAATTTTATCCAATTTTTCAGTTATTGCAGCAAAGTTTTTAACAATAGCCTTACTCTGATTTACTATTTCATTGCCACCTGTGGAATCAAGAGTACCTTTAAATCCGGATTTAATCCTTTTCATGTACATATCAAGTTCTGTTTCCGGTACCATAGAACTAAGCATTCCTCTCATTCCACCGGGCAAATAGTCTCCTGACTGAGCACAATCCTTACCTTCACAGTTTCTATTAATATCTAAAATAATCGCCTTACCTCCAACTAACCCTAGGCTAATAATGGTAGCCTGAGTATTTTTCGGTACTTTCACACTCCCTTTAACATCGATATCAACCAATACTTTAGAGTAGTCATCAGGATCCATTTTTATTTTTGTTACCGCTCCCACTTTGTATCCATTAACCAACACTTGTGATGCAACTTCCAATTGCTCCACATTTTCATATTTTACATGAAACTGTTGGATATCAGCAAAAAGATTCTTTCCTTTTAAAAACTTAAAGCCCCATATCAACACTACTAAAACAACAAGAGCCAATATTCCTATTTTAACTTCTTTTGACATATTATAATTAATTAAGTCTATCAATATTTCATTAAAACGGCAAATCTACATATTAATTTTAAACTGGAAATATTTATACGGAACAAATATGATTGAAAGTAATAAAAGCTGCCCCAAATATCATTAAACTCTAAACTGTGATATATGCGACAGCCAACAAAAAACAACTATTATTAATAAAAAAATTAATGATCATTACTCAAGGGAGAGTCTAAGCCCCTAATAAAGTATCTATAAAACCACTTGATATTATAACGAATAAATAATAAAAATGTGTCAATTAAATTTCAATATAGCTAAATAAATGTTAAAATTGTAACAAAATTTATAAACAAAACGTCAAACCAACAATGATATGGAAGACTTTTTACTAGCATATAAAGATAAATTTTATCGCTTTGCTTTGAGATTAACAGGCAATGGGTATGATGCTGAGGATATAATGCAGGAACTGGCAATCAAAATATGGAAAAAAGGTGAAGATTTTGAAAAATTAGATAATAAGGAGGCATGGTGCATGTCAGTAACACGGAATATGGCTATAGATAAGATAAGACACAATAATATTAGAAGGTATGAAAATATTGAAACTGTCTACAACGTGAGCTCCAACACTAAAAACCCGGAAAAGCAACTTGAAAGTAGTGATATTATGCAAGGTATAAAGGACTTGATTAATAAAATGCCGGAAAAATATAAAACTGTTATACAGCTTAGGGAAATAGAAGAAATGACATATAAAGAGATCGCAAAAATAATGAACATTGAATTGGACAAAGTAAAAATATACATTTTTAGAGCAAGAAAAATGCTTCAAAAAATGATTGTCAAAGCAAATCTTAAAGTACAGTATTAAAGCATATTAAAAATGGATAATATAAATAAATTATTGGAAAAGTATTGGGACGGAGTGACTAGTTTGGAAGAAGAAAGAATTATCAAAGAGTATTACTTACACAATACTCACGAAGGCAAAAACAACAATATATCACAGCTATTTTCTTTTTTTAATGAAGAAAAAAACATAAAATTCAATCGTGAAATTTCAATCCTGACCCAAAATAAAAAGGGAGCAATAGTTGCAAGAATAAAATTGATTACAAAAATTGCTGTCGCAGCTTCAATTTTATTAGCAGTTGGCTTTGCAACATTTCAGAGTGAAAATATTTTTACAAATGACAATTCTTATGCAAAAATTGAGATAAAAGATCAAAAAGAAGCTAGGGAAATAGCTGAAAGAGCCATAGCCATGCTAGCAAGTAATTATGCAAAAGGAGAAAAGACATTAACTAAAAGTATGAAAAACCTAGAAAAGGTAAATATTATAAATTCATTAATCAAAACAAATTAAAAATAATTAATAATGAAAAAAATAAAATTAGTAATCGTTGCGATACTGTTTTTTAGCTTAAATTTATTCGGACAAAACAATGCTGTTGACAATTTATTTGAAAAATATACGGAAAGTGATGACTTTACTTCAGTATACATCAGTGGTAAAATGTTTAGCTCAATCACTAAATCAAATAATACTAGCAAGGTAGACGATGTCTTATCTTCTCTAAAAGGAATGAATATATTGACAACTGAAAAAAATCCACAATCATTCTTTAAAGAAGCTAAATCTGCACTTTATAACAATGGATACGATGAATTGATGAGAGTAAAAGAAAAAGGATCAAATGTCTTCTTTTTTGTAAAAGACTCTGATGGTAATATAGCAAAAGAGCTAGTATTGCTGGTTGGAGAAAATAATAAAACTGTGTTAATTAGTTTTGGAGGGACTATCAATCTTGACAAAATATCAGAACTGGGTAAGACTATCAATATCAAAGGTGCAGATAAATTGGAAAATCTCAAGAATCGTTAAAACAGCTGATTTTATTGTAATTGGATAAGTCACTTTGGTTCTGAAATAATAATCATTGCATTCTTATCGGCTTAAACTGGATAGCTCGGGGGAAGCAGCAGTCTTTTTGTTCAAAGTAATTCCATTTTAATTTGATATTAGTATCTTCAGATAAACAATATGCTCAAATATTTGGTTATACACTTGGGCATAAAATCAACAAAATATTTGTTATAAAGTATCAAGTATTTTATTGTCAGACACTAAATCAAAATAATAATGATGAATATAAAAGTAATTAATATAATATCTGTAATAATACCCGTTACTGTCTTAATCCTTTTTCAGATAAAACTACCGGGAAATTTTTCATACCTTCCACATATATATGCTCCGATTAATGGCA
Source organism: Saprospiraceae bacterium (assembly GCA_026986005.1). Taxonomy (GTDB): domain Bacteria; phylum Bacteroidota; class Bacteroidia; order Chitinophagales; family Saprospiraceae; genus JADJGA01. Next base: position 51,231 of record JALSPK010000040.1, on the reverse strand, counting down.
TCGTCGCCATACTTTTAATATCTGCCATAATCGCTATTAAAAAAGGAAATATTTCTATTCATAAAACATTGATAAGAATATCAATAATTTTATCCATTATCTTTTTAGTTTTATACATTCTTTATCACGGTACTACTGAAGAAACCAAATTTCCGGCACAAGGATTAATAAAATACATATATTACTTTATACTCTCTACCCATATCATGCTATCCATTTTCGCTATTCCCTTAGTACTCAGAGCATATTATTACGCCTCAATAAAAGATTTTAAACGCCATAAAAGCATAGCTAAATATGCTTTCCCAATTTGGTTGTATGTTGCTACTACGGGCGTGATTGTTTATCTTATTATTTCTCCATATTATCCAAATTAATGTCATTTGGCGACAAAACTATCAATATTTAGACTAATTATATATTAAAAGCAAAAGCTTAATTTATATTTGCTATAAATAAAAATTAAGAGTTTTTTATACATGCAAATATTAAAAGATTTTAGCAATCTGATTAAATTCAGGGTAAATATAATTGTTGTAATTTCATCCATCTTTGGTTATCTAATTGGAGCTGAAGGTACTAACATATATTTTCCTCAGATAATAGGATTGAGCTTAGGAGGATTTTTCACTACAGGAGCTGCACATGCAATCAATCAAATCTACGAAAGAAAATTTGATGGACTGATGCAAAGGACTATGAATCGCCCATTACCTACCGGAAGGATGACAAAGAGAGAAGTAATTGTTTACGCGGTACTAATGACATCATTGGGAGCTTTTTTCTTTGCATATTTTAATAATAGGCTGACTCTTGTTATTGGTATGGCATCATTGTTTTTATATTCGTTTTTATATACACCACTCAAAAGAAAAAGTCCGGTTGCTGTTTTGGTTGGTGCAATACCTGGTGCTTTACCTCCTTCAATTGGATATATTGCAGCTTCAGGGCAAATAGACAATTTGGCTTTAATACTTTTTACTTTTCAGTTTGTATGGCAATTCCCTCACTTTTGGTCGATTGCATGGATATATAATGATGAATACACCAAAGCGGGCTATGATTTATTACCCACCAAAAACGGAAGGACAAACAGAAATGCATTTTTAACTTTTATATCTTCTTTGACTTTAATACCATCTGTATTATTATTTTACATATTTGGTTTTATCAACATATTTATATTAATTACTATTTTTATTTTTACTTTTTGGTTTATTTTTAAAGCATATAGCTTTTATACCAATCAAAATATGAGTTTAGCAAAAAAAATGATGTATAGTTCAATAATATATCTACCGATAGTCCAATTAATTTTTGTATTTGCATTTTGGAACAGATAACACAAAACGATAAATAAAATAACTTAACAAAATTTTTTTACAATGAATGTATTTCCCGAAAGTATAAGTCAAATTGGTTCAGAAATGGATAATTTGTTTTGGATAATAACAGCGGTTGTTGGGATTGCCAGTATTATTACGCTATTCTTGTTTGTATATCCTATAGTCACAAGAAAAAAGAAAAAAACTAAAGAAGAAATGTATATGGTAGGCAATAATCACAGCAAAAGAAAATGGATATACATTGGAATGTTATTACTTTTTCTAGGTGATATATACATTCTTATAAAAGAACATCCTGTTTGGGAAAGCGTGGAGCAATCACTACCTGAGCCGGATTTCAAGATAGCCATTATAGGCAAACAATGGATGTGGAATATAATCTATCCGGGGCCTGATGGCAAATTATATACTGATGATGATGTAATGGCATACAATGAATTACACGTCCCCGTAGATAAAGTTATACACCTAGACATAAAAGCATTGGATGTAGTACATAGTGTCTTTTTACCACAGGCTAGATTCAAACAAGATGCGCTCCCCGGCAGAACGATTACGAGGTGGATAAAATTGAACAAAACCGGTGAATATGATATTTCCTGTGCAGAGATATGTGGTACAGGTCATTCTATTATGCGGGGAATAATGTATGTTGAAGATGATAAAACATGGGAATCAACCATGGCAAAAATATATAAAAAATAAACAAACTCTAACTAATAAAGTAAAACAATCTATTGATATGGACACACATAAAAAGCATGGATTTTGGCATAGATATTTTTTCTCTTTAGACCATAAAGACATAGGATTTCAGTATTTACTTACTGCAATGTTTATGGCAGCATTTGGAGGATTTTTTGTCTATGTATTTAGGTATAATTTAGCTTTTGGCCCAAACGACATCCCTCTTTACGGAGATCTAGCTGCCAAACAATACAATCAATTAGTGACTAATCACGGTGCTATTATGATTTTTTGGGTAGGAATGCCGATTTTGTTGGCAGTAATCGGCAATTTCTTAATCCCCATAATGATTGGTACAGATGACATGGCATTTCCGACTCTAAATAAGATATCGTATTGGATATTTCTATTGAGTTGTGTGGTGTTATTGTTGGGTTTTATGATGCCAACAGGTGCATTTGGTGGAGGATGGACAATGTACCCTCCCCTATCGGTTTCTGATTTTGGCTACAACAACCCCAACACAACATTTTGGTCCAACTTTTTTACAGGCAATACATTTTTCCTCCTTGCAGTTGCTTTGGAGTTTGTTTCAATGCTTATGGGAGGGATTAACTTTGTTGTGACGACATTAAACAAAAGAGCAAAGGGAATGACTTTAATGAGATTGCCCATTGTCGTTTGGATGGTTAATATAGCTAATCTGCTATTCATGTTTTCTGTTGGTCCTCTAATTGCCGGAGCTTTTATGTTATTAATGGATATTTTGGTAGGAACAGGATTTTTTGATGCATATAGAGGTGGTGATCCAATATTATGGCAACATTTATTTTGGTTTTTTGGTCATCCCGAAGTATATGTTTTATTGCTTCCATCCATAGGTGCAGTAGGTGAAATCATTTCAACATTTTCAAGAAAGCCGTTATTTGGATACAAAATGGTAATTCTCATGGTATTAATCGCTGCAATTTTATCTCTTGTAGTATGGGCTCATCACCAATTTGTATCTGGTATAGATCCGGGTGCGGCAAATATATTCAGTTTGTTAACTATAATCATTTCGATTCCTTTTGCCGGTATGGTTTTGTCCTACCTTGGCACTCTATGGAATGGCGATATAAAACTTGAAATCCCCATGTTATGGGCTCTTGGAATGTTGGCAACTTTTACATTCTTCGGAGGATTTACCGGCTTGCATTTAGGGTCTAATGTTTTTGATATATACGCTCATGACACCTATTTCGTAATCGCGCATTTCCATTACACTTTGTTTCCAACGGTTTTCTTAGGTGGATTTGCAGCTTTTTATTATTGGTATCCTAAGTTTAGTGGTAAAATGATGAACAAAACATTAGGTTTGATTCATTTTTGGGGAACATTTATATTTTTCAACACTATATTTATTCCTCTTTTTTGGCTGGGGTTACAAGGACAGCACAGGAGGATATACAATTATAGTCAGTGGAATGATTTACTAATGCAACCGGAGCATATAATGGCTAGACAAATTGCAACTGTCAGTTTGATTTTTCTACTCTTAGTTCAATTTGTGTTTTTATTTAATTTCTTTTATTCGCTAAAAAAAGGGAAAAAAGCAAGCAAAAATCCATGGCATGCCAATACATTGGAATGGCAAACTGATTCCCCACCATCTCATGGTAACTTTAATCCTTACCCCATAGTTCAGAGATGGCCATATGACTATAACCATCCGGATAAGGAATTGGACTATTGCCCACAGACAGAAAGTTGATTTTTAAAATAGATAATAATAAAACAATGGATAAAAAATCATTAACAAAGCCAACTATAAAAGATATTCCTCAAGGAAGACTGGGAATGTGGCTATTAATTGCAGGAGAATTTGTTATTTTTGGAGGACTGATGGTTGCCTATTTACTCTATAGAATCAGATATGAAGAATGGGCGGAAATGGCATCACATACAAATGTAGTATTAGGTGCTACCAATACATTTGTATTACTTACGAGTAGTTATTTTGTAGTCAAAGCACATCAAGCAGCACAGCACAAAGATTCAAAGAAAATAACAATATATATTTCTTTAACGATTCTTTGTGCGCTAATATTCCTAATTGTAAAAATAACAGAATATTCTCAAAAATTGCATCATGGATTCACATTCAGCGGCAAAGAATTAGCTGCCAGCGGCAAGGCAATTGAAAGTTCTTATTGGGGGTTTTACTTCCTTATGACCGGATTACACGCTACCCATGTCATAGTAGGAGCTATCGTATTATTCATCGTAATGCAAGGAACAAGAAAAGGTAAAAACTTCCATCGAATCGAAGTAGCAGGGTTATATTGGCATATGGTGGATTTGATATGGATATTTCTATTTCCTCTTTTATATATCGCTAACTAATAAAATCATACATCATGGAAAACAAAATACATATAAACGAAGGCTTAGCTCATGAGGTAGTATATCCGTCTGATCAAGATTATCACGGTCACCCAAACTATCTGCGTATATATCTTGCATTGCTATTTCTATTTACAATAAGTTTAATCGCATCATTTATTGATAATTTTATGCTAATGGTCAGCATTGTCTTTTTGGCTTCTACTTTAAAAGCTTTATTGGTTATAAACTTTTTTATGCACTTAAAATGGGAACCAAGGATTCTTCAAATAATGATTTACTTGGCATTATTTACACTTTCAGCATTGATTATAGGCGTTTATTCTGATATCCCTATGGTCGCTCACGATGTTTACAAACCGTAAAAGTCAAAATAAATGGATACTACGATAAATAAAAAAATACCGGGCATTTCAATTGCTTTTGCTATAATTATCATTACTGAAATAATGTTCTTTGGAGGACTAATTAGTGCTTACGTAATTGCAAATGCTAGAGCGGCTACCTGGCCACCTTTGGATCAGCCACGGCTACCACAGTACATTACTTTACTTAATATACTGATACTTTTATTTAGTGGATTGTTTTTCTACCTTTTCGAGAAACAAGCAAAATCGGGTCAAAACAAAAAAAAACTAATTTTAATTTCAATAGGATTAGCATCTATTTTCTTGATAATTCAGGGCTCAGAATGGATAAATCTAATTAATTTCGGTATTCAATCGTCTACTGGATTGTATGCATCATACTTCTATAGCTTGATAGCATTGCACGGGATTCACGTTTTGGTCGGCATTTCTTTGCTCTTTATCCTTTTGACAAAAGTTAGCAATAAACAGAATATTATAGAGTTCATTAATACGACTTCTGCATTTGGTATGTTTTGGTATTTTGTAGTGCTTTTATGGCCTATTTTATATTTTCTATTATATCTATATTAAAATTGATGTATAATAATATGAATAGATTCAATTACAAATCTTCAGGTTTGTTTCTCATATTTGCTTTGATTTATCAATCAGGCTATGGGTGTTCTGTATGTCGAGGCAATCTTACTGACAATGAAATAGTCGCATATACATTTTCAATTATATTATTGATATCAATAATGTCTATTTTCATAATTATTATTTACAAAAAAATCAAAAACAATTATGGTATTAATTAATAGATTTAATTTAATTGCATTGTTTTGCTTCTTAATACTCGTCTCATGTAGCGAGCAAAAAACAAAAACTCTTCCATATTTGGGCATTCATACTGTTGAAAACGGGGATTCTGTATATTTCAAACTACCTGTTTTTGAATTTCACAAACAAGACAGTACAATTTTCGGCACAAAAGAATTGAGTGGGAAACCATATATTGCATATTTCTTTTTCACTTCATGTCCTTCTATCTGTCCAAGGATGACACAGGGAGCAAAAAGAATTCAAAACGGACTTGAGAAATATAAAAACAAATATAATATCGTTGCTTTTTCGATTGATCCGGACAGAGACAACTTTAAGAAATTGCAACAATATGCCATAAAATACGATGCAGATTTGACTAATTGGCATTTTATCAGAGGAGAAGAAAAAGATATTTATGCTATTGGCAAACAAGGATTTTACCTAGGGATGTCTAAAGATAAAAACGAACCCGGAGGATATATGCATTCGGAAAAAATGGTACTTGTCGATGATCAAGGGCATCTTAGAGGCTATTACGCCGGAACAGATCCAAATGAAGTAAAGTCACTTATTAATGATATGAAGCTATTGATTAAAGAAAATGATTAACAAAGCAAAAAGTTCAACCCCTGTAATTAATTGGCTTTTTCTCGGAGTCATTCTGATTATACTTATGGTGGGTGTCGGAGGCTCTGTCAGGCTTACCAACTCCGGATTGTCTATCGTGCATTGGAATCCGATAACAGGAGTAATACCTCCAATGAATAAAACAGAATGGAAAAATGAATTTGAACTATACAAAAAAATACCTGAATACAAACAAGAGCACAATCAGTTTGAGTTAAAAGATTTTAAAAGGATATTCCTGTGGGAATACTTCCACCGTTTAATCGCAAGATTGGTTGGATTTGTTTTTTTATTGCCATTTATTTTCTTTTGGGTAAAAGGATACTTCAATGACAAGCGATTACTATACAAAGTTATTCTGATATTCCTATTTGCTTCATTTCAAGCTTGGCTAGGATGGTTTATGGTGCGTAGTGGTTTTGCAGACAGGATAGATGTTAGTCATTATCGTTTAGCGATTCACCTCTTAGTAGCTACTTTTCTAGTAGGATTTGTATTTTGGACAGCATTGAGCTTAAAACACAAAGCATATATAACCGATATTTCTTTTATTCCAAAACTAAGAACTTGGACCATAGGAATTATTATCATATTTTTAACTCAAGAATTTTATGGTGCATTGACAGCGGGATTAAATGCAGGTTATTATTATACAGACTATCCCAAAATGGGAGGAGAATGGTTTCCTCAATTAGCAGCTAACTCATGGCATACATCGCGTATTGCCAGTATATTTGAAGATCCGTCAATGGTATATTTTATTCATAGATGGCTAGGGTTAAGCTTATTTTCAGCAATTGTAATATTTTATTTCAAATTCAAATTACAAAAGATAACAGTAATTATTAAAAACATTCTCAACTTACTTATTATCCTTATCACATTGCAAGTCACTTTGGGTATAATGACTGTGTATACCAATATGTCAATTCCCATTGCTGTATGGCATCAAGTTAATGCAATTTTAATATTTCTCACTTTGCTAAGTATCTTATTTTTTTCAAATAAAAGTTCTATAATTCAATCTTAACTTTCAGAATACTAATAAGTGACAAAATTGGTTCAATATCCCATGTATTTTACCTAAAACTTCTTAATGACTCTCTTGTAAATCATTTTGCCATGAATCGCTATAATCCTTTATTTAATAAAAAAACATAAGGTTTTTCATTAATATATATTATTTTTGTGTTTTATACCAAACTGCTACCAATATGTTGATTATAAAATCTAATTCTTTTTCTATTTCACCATCTTGATAACGGTTTGGTATTACCACCTAATCATTAATCATTTTAATCCTAACACAATGAAAACAAAAATATTCAACTACTCATTTATTTTAATCATGATTTTCATAACTGCTTGTAGTGGAGCTAAAAAAATCTCAAATCCAAACACTTTGATGTTAGGATCTATAACAAAGAAGGAATTTAAAAAGTCTCCATATAAAAAATGGTTCAATGATGAATATGTCTCTTATAAAATAGACAAGCAGAATTTGGACAAAATAAAAGATGAAATTTCTAACAAAGATTTCTTGATATACTTTGGCAGTTGGTGTAGTGATAGTCGCCGAGAAGTACCAAGATTCATAAAAATAATGGATTATCTTGACATTAATTATAAAAATGTACATTTTACTGCTTTAGATAGATCAAAATCAGCTCCTAATTACGACAAAAACAAATGGAACATTCTCTATGTCCCTACATTTATTATTCTCTCAAATGGAAGAGAAATAGGTAGGATTATAGAAACGCCGGAAGAGTCATTAGAATTGGATTTAGTAAAAATATTACAATAGTTGATTTTTTAAACTATATTTGTAGCCTAATTAGAAAATTTTGACCTTTAATAGTATATGAAAATAGAATATGGCAATTTTAAAAAGTGGATAAAAAAATTATTAATCTACTTTTTTATATTAGCAACTGTCGTTTTTTTATCGTTGCTATACCCTACACGTGCGCATTTTAACTATGAGTATTCGCAAGGAACCAAATGGACTTATGATAATTTAAAAGCGGATTTTGACTTCCCAATACTCAGAAGCGAGCAAGAGATAAAAGCAGAGAAAGCTAAAATTAAAAATGAATATGTTCCACGATTTAAGAAAGTTGACCAAAACTCCCTATCCATAATTGATAACCTATCTCTAGACTCTTTAGATTATAATCAAGCTACTATATTTAAAGCTTTTTTGAAAAAAGAAATATCAAGAATATACAAAACGGGAGTTATTTCCGATAAGGAAGCGACCAAAATAGGTGTTAACGGATTGATCCTTGATGACGGCAAAAAGACGATAAAAAAGGATTTAAAAAATATAATTACTTCAACAAAAGCAAAAGATGAACTATTAAATAAAACCGGCATTAAATTTCCATCTTTACTGAAAGAAATAATCAATTTGAACATTAAACCAAATTATTATTTTGATGAGGATTTAAATAAAAAAATATTACAAGAACAAACTGACAAGGTCTCTTCAAATGCAGGTTTTTTCAAGAAAGGAGACATAATAATTGATAAAAATGAAATCGTCACAAAACAAAAAAATAAAGTTTTAAATTCATACAAGACAGCTTTCACTAAGGAATTAGGTTCAGGAAAGAATTATTACTTACAATTTGGATATTTCATTTTAAGTCTATTGATTTTAGCAATTTTACTTTATTTTCTTTTTGTAGAGAAAAAAGAGATTTTTAATCAACCTAGAAAATTTCTATTCCTATTGATTTGGATTGTACTTTTTGCATATATCGTATTCCTAATTGACAATAAAGGTGAAGTTTTTGTTTACGCAATACCTTTTGCAATTGTACCGATTATCGTAATGAATTTTTTCAAGAGGTATTTAGCATTATATATTCATATTGTCATTATTTTGATTGCCAGTTTAATCACAAAATTAGGTTATGAGTTTACGGTTTTACAGCTGATAGTAGGTATGGTCACAATTCTAATTTTTTCTGAATTGAGATTTTGGAACACTTTTTTCAGAGGTATTTTTATTATATTTGCAACATATATTATTGGATATCTATCATTATCTTTTATCAATTCGGGTACACTAAGTGATATAAACTGGATGGTATTAGTATCTTTTATTTTTAATGCTTTATTAATTTTATTAGCATATCCACTAATACCATTAATCGAAAAACCCTTTGGATTTATCTCCCAAATCACTATTTCGGAACTCGGAGATTTAAACAAACCGTTACTAAAAGAATTATCATTAAAAGCTCCAGGAACACTTCAACATTCTCTTCAAGTTGCCAATCTTTGCGAGGCTGCTGCTGACAAAATAGGAGCAAATTCACTATTGATAAAAGTGGGAGCCATGTACCATGACATAGGCAAGACATATGCTCCTGAATTCTTTATAGAAAACCAAAGAAAAGGTGAAACACCTTATAAAGACATGGATTATTTTGAAAGTGCAAAACGAATAATTAAACATGTAACACTAGGTGAAAAAATAGCTATTAAAAGCGGTTTACCTAAGGTACTTCAACGTTTTATAATAACTCACCATGGAACTACAAGGGTTGAATACTTTTTCAGAAAACAAGTAAATGACTTTCCGGAAAAAGAATTTGATGAATCATTATTCAGATATCCCGGTCCAAAACCAAAAACAAAAGAAGAATCTATTATGATGATTGCTGATTCGATAGAAGCAGCAGCCAAAAGCCTAGACAAGCCTGCAAGCGACGATATTAATAAATTGGTAGAAAGTATTGCCAAATTCAAAATTGATGAAGGTCAGCTGGAAGAATCCGAATTAACATTTGAAGAATTAGATATTGTAAAAGAAGTCTTTAAAACAATGTTAAAAAACATACACCATATCCGTATAGAATATCCAAAACTACATAATAAACAAAAATAAACATATGAAATTTTATATAATAACCCTATCGTTCATTATCGCAGCATCATCTTTTTTAGGATGTAATAACGATAATATAAAAGATGCTAAAGTAGAAACCAAAGTGAAAAATTCAAATAATTCAAATGAGGAATTTAAATGGCAAGTTGATACATTTGCCGACCTTAGAGTTTTGAAATACCAGATTCCCGGATTTGACAAATTAAGTCTAAGACAAAAAACATTGGTATATTATCTTACACAAGCAGGTTACGAAGGTAGAGACATATCTTATGATCAAAACTTTAAATACAATCTACCTATTCGCAAGGCTCTTGAAAATATTTATAAAACTTACAAAGGAGATAAAACGGTGGATAATTGGAAAAAATTTGTAGTATACTTAAAACGAATATGGTTTTCAAATGGTATACATCACCATTATTCCAATGACAAAATAATGCCAAAATTCTCTAGAGAATATTTCGAGACATTGCTTTCTCAAACGAAAATAAACGTGGATAACAATATTAAAAATATTATATTTGATCCTAATATTGCACATAAAAAAGTAAGTTTAGATCCTTCGAAAGATTTACTTCTCAGCTCTTCCGTAAATTTTTATGCAGAAGATGTAAACCAAAATGAGGTTGAGTCATTTTACAAAAATATTATAAATAAAAAGGACAAAACTCCTATATCATATGGATTAAACTCTAGAATTCACAAAGATAAAAATGGTAATATAATAGAAGATGTATATAAATTAAATGGATTGTATGGTAATGCAATAAAACGAATTGTATACTGGCTTGAGAAAGCAAAAACCGTAGCTGAAAACGAAAAGCAAAAGCAGGGTTTTGATTTACTTATCAAGTATTATAAAACAGGAGACTTAAATGTATGGGACGAATATAATGTTCACTGGGTTCAGAATACAAATGTTGACATCGATTATATAAACTCTTTCATTGAGGTGTACAACGACCCTTTGGGTTACAGAGGTTCTTATGAAAATATTGTCGAAATCAGGGATTTTGAGGCGACTGCAAGAATGAAGATACTTGGCGAAAATGCCCAATGGTTTGAAGACAATTCACCCATAATGGATGAGCACAAAAAGGAAAAAGTAGTAGGAATAACGTATAAAGTTGTAAATACAGCCGGCGAGAGTGGAGATGCCTCTCCTTCAACACCAATAGGCGTAAATCTTCCGAATGCAAATTGGATAAGGTCAAGGTACGGTTCAAAATCAGTTAGCTTAGGTAACCTTATTGCAGCTTACTTTAATGCGCCTGGAGGTGGCATGCTAGAAGAATTTGCCAACAGCAAAGAAGAGATAGAACTGGAAAAAAAATATGGAAATCTTGCTGACAAATTGACTACTGCTTTGCATGAGGTCATTGGGCATGCATCTGGAAAAATAAATCCGGGGATAGGAACACCAAAAGAAACCCTGAAAAATTATGCCTCAACTTTGGAAGAAGCTAGAGCAGATATCGTCGCATTGTACTATGTTATGGATCCATATATGATAAAACTTGGATTGATGGATAATTTAGATGTCGGAAAGGCAGCATACGACGGGTATATAAGCAATGGATTATTAAAACAACTCAAACGTATTAAACCGGGAAATGATCTAGAGGAAGCTCATATGAGAAACAGACAATTGATTTGTAACTGGGCATTTGAAAAAGGAGCAAAAGAAAATATCATTGAAAAATACACTGAAAATGGAAAAACGCATTTCAAAGTGAATGACTATAAAAAATTAAGAGAATTATTTGGAGTACTTCTACGCAAGATTCAAAAAATCAAGTCTGAAGGTGATTATGAAGCAGGCAAAAGACTAGTTGAAACTTATGGTGTAAAAGTTGATAAAGAACTACACAAAGAAGTATTGGCTAGAGTAAAAAAACTCAACACTAAGCCTTATTCAGGTTTTGTCAACCCTTATTTGATTCCCCAAAAGGATAAAGATGGTAAGATTACTAATATAAAAATTGAATATCCAAAAACTTTTGCAGAACAAATGTTGAAATACAGTAACGAATACGGAAACCTTTGATTATTTAGTATCTGTCTTTAAAGTACTTGATTTTTCATCATGCTCCAAAACAGGTACAGCACCATACCGAACACTTTTCCAGAATATAGCCAATTTTTCTGAAATTATTATTTCAGATTATAAACTATATAGCTTTTTGTTTTTAAAAGTATTTTTAGATTCAATCTAACATCAGCATACTGTACGATATAATCTATACCCTTTGATTTGAATACTTTTATATCATCAATTCCCATATTTTTATAGAAGGCTATTGCTTTTTGCTTCACACCACCATTTTCTCTACGAGTATTAATATCAATTCCATAGATTAATTTGATTCTTTTATACCACTCTCTAAGAACACTTCCCCTATGAACTACCGATTTATAATCCACAAATGCTCCTCTTTCCGAATAAAATTTGAATCCTGAAAAATCAATCGGCCATACAAAAATATCGTCTTTTTTTGTTGCTTCTCTAACTAAGTTACCCAACTTCTCTTCCTCATATAAATCATTATTTTGACAAAACTGGTATGGCTTCTGAGAAAAGTAAGAATTACCTGCTACTATTAAAATCCATACAAAAATACAAAGGCCAATAATCAAGGTAAAAGCGACTTGATTAAGAATCTCACTTAATACAATTGCCTTATCTATTGAGGCCACAATCGCGATTAATGAAAACAGTTCAAGCCAAATCGTAGCTTTAAACCATTGCGTATTGAGCACAAAAGGCATTTTAAAAACAAATATCCCAATAATATAAATGAAAATGCCTATTACTAATGTTAAACTTATTGTTAGCATTTCAGTCATTTTAGACTTTACCATAAAAAATCCACCGACTGAATAAAGAATTATTTCAATAATATAACTTTTCAAAGGAAAATACTGCGGGAAGAAATGATGAGGCACTCTAAATTCAAATATATCAAAGTACAACCCTTTGTCAATTCCAAAATCATGAACAGCTCTAAGTAAGTAAAAAATATAACCACCTCCTATGGCAAGGTACAAAACAATACTTAAAATCTCTTGCGCACCAAGAGATCCTTTGCCTCTATAGGTATAATTAAATATCATAACCAAAACAACAATTATGAATAATTGAGATCCAACAGTTGGATGAATTATTGTAGCAATCAAAATCAGTATGATTGCAATTGCTTTTTTTGAGGATAAATATGAATAAAATGCCCAAACCCCAAAAACCTTAGCAACAAAACTCGAAATCAACATATTGTAATACAACTCATTCCCCCCTAAATTAATTTTGTACAACGGCCCAAACAAAATCAAAATTGTAAGCCACCTAAAAACTTTTTGCTTTATATATATTGAACTAATCAGATAAAGCCCTATCAACATAGTGATAGTCAATAAAAAATGAACAGCGAATATAGAATACTTAAAATTGCCAATCAACATTTTAAGGACACTTGAAAATACAACTCTTTCATTTGGAAGAACTTTTGATATATTGCTAACATAAAAATCATTACTAAACAAGTCCGAATGAATCATATGTTTTGAATAATTAATCACTTCAACCATATCACTTGAAGCAAACACGAATCCTCTAAAAGCCAGTAACAACATATAAATGGCTATCAAATACAAAATAAATGTGATATTTCGACTATGTAATTTCATTTATCGTATTTACTATCTGACAACTAACAACACCTGCTGTTTCAGTTCTCAATCTACTCGAACCTAGAGTTACCGGTTTAACCCCTTTGGAAAACGCATATTCAAGTTCCTTTTTAGTAAAATCCCCTTCCGGCCCAATCAAAACTATTATTTCAGACTTAGGTTTTATCAACTTTCCCAAATACTCCGAATAGTCATTTAAATGAGCAATATATACTTCCTTGCTTTCATTTGAATCCAGAAAATCTTTAAATTTTATAGGCGAATCCAGATAAGGAAACTTTGCCTTAAGAGATTGTTTTGATGCCGAAATAAGAATATTACTTAGCCTTTTTTCTTTAATATTTCTCTTTTCTGTTCTCTCGCAAATGAGAGGTACTATTCTGGAGATGCCAATCTCAACAGCCTTTTCTACAAACCATTCAAATCTGGATATATTTTTTACTAATGATATACCAATTGTCAACTTGTAATCTAAAACATCCCCATCCCACTTATCCTTGACAAGCAATTTGCATTCATCTTTTGTGATTCCTATGACTTCTGCATCATAGAACCTACCTTTACCGTCTGTAAGCCTCAATCTATCTCCCACTCTTTTTCTCAACACTTTAGAACAATGCCTTGCCTCGTCTTCTTTCAGAATAGCGATATTATCAATTATCTCATTGGAATAAAATATAATCATAGTGCATTAAAGACTTTAATTAAAAAAAGCCAAAATACATAATATTAGAGACAAACGAAAAAAATAAGGACTATTTTACTTTTCTATAAAGTCATTAAAATTTAAAAATACTTTTTATTTTTCAAAAATTAAGCACTTTATACACAGACACTATTTAATTTTAATTTCTTTGCTATATTTGGAATAACCTGCAAAGATACCCGAACCATTCACAATATTGGAATTTACAACAGAACCTCCATCAAGAGCTTTAAAATAATCATAATACTCTTTAGTTACCTTTTTAATTATAAAACTTAAATTTATTTTCGAGTAATTATTCTTTACTCTAAAATTAATATGCAAACTATCCGTTTCCAAATCTCGATAATCTATTAATATTGAATTTAATTTCTCATTCCATGTTAGACCATAAGGTAATTTCAAATCATTCAACAATGAAATATCTTCTACTTTAGTAGGCATTTCACTATTAATGTCAGAGTAGTTTAAGCTTCTTAAATTTATTTCGTAAAAACCTTTTATATCTGAAGAATCCTTAAGATTAATATCAAGACTATTCAAAATTGAGCCATTTTCGTATGATGATTTTAAAACCGGATCAGAAAAAAGAGGGGGGGCTGGTATAATCGTTTCGCCTTTTACCGTATCAAAATCAGAATCCGGTATCCATGAAATAAACCTCAGGGTATCTCCTTCTGCCGAATTCTCTAGTCTTCTGGTATAATAGTACCCTCTGTATGGAGATTTGGGATCAATTCTATATTTAAGATTTTTTTCCAAACCCTGATTTACTCTAAGTTTCACTACTGCATCATTCCTATATTGAGCTTTATCACCGCTATTCAGTCCTGAAGTATTTCCTATATATATTCTAACAGTATCATTTACCCCAACTATTGCATTCACCCATATCTTTGAATCAGTAGCCCTAATAGTATTAGATAAATCAACTTCACAAGAATGCAAAATCAATATTAAAAAAACTAATATGGTAACATTAAATATATGTATAAACTTACCTTTCAATTACGTATATTTTATCTTCTAAAAAACACAATATTAACAATACAAATATATAATTAAACTTTTAAATATAAAACAAATCAGCGCTTTAATTAATTACATACATTCTAAATTAAGACCATTAGTAAGACGGTTAAACAATTAAAGGTAACATAAAAATCTTAAAAATTTACTTTATATTTTATCGAAGGAAAAATAGGAAACACATAAACTTCTTTAAAATCAGCTTTTAACAACTTCCCTTCATTTCCCTTGAATGTAACATAAAATGGATTTCTTCGTGATAATAAATTATATATTCCCAATTTAAGCTCTTGATTAATTCCTTTGACTTTAAATTTACTTACTACACCAATATCTATACGGTGGTAAAAAGGCAATTTGTAGTTATTTGACACTTCATAAAGCATCTCCCCTTCCGGAGTTAACTGAGTAGGTAATGTATAGGGATTTCCCGATCCAAAAACAGAAGAAAATGAAAAAATCATCTTATCCGTCATCTTAAAAAATGCTAGCAAATTAATATAATGAGTTCTTGAAAATCTATAATCTAAATATTTTCCATTTAATATATGCCTGTAAGATCTTTTAGACTTAGAGTATGTATAATTCAACATTAATTTAAACTTTGGCAAGCTGTAGTTAAGCTCGGTCTCAATTCCATACATCTTACCTTTCCCTCCGGGAATATAATCTTCCCAATTTGAATTCTTAGATACTATAAAATTGCTTCCATTTTTCTGTTCCACAACATTTGTAGCATACTTGTAGTAAGTTTTGATAGAGAAATTTAGATTTGCCCTTATATTAAATATCATCCCAGCACCAAAATGCCAAATACTTTCGGGATGCAGTCTTTTTGAAGAAGGCAACAATATTTCAGAAGGTAGCCCCAAGCCATTATTGGTCAATAGGTGCATAAACTGGCTCATTCTTGCAATTGAAGTTGAAAATACAATCTTCCTGTTTAAAATTGTTCTAAATATAATCCTAGGTTCAAATGATTGATATAATTTATCTTGTGTATCAAACAAAGCATAATGCAACCCGATATTTAAAACAGAGCTATTTCTTATATTAATCTTATCTTCAAAATAAATTCTGTGCTCCAAACTATTATTTTCATACCCGATTATAGAACTTTTAATATCTTCAATTTTCGGAATATCGCTTATTTTAGGTATAATTTTAGTGTTTACATACACGAAGGGGTTAATATTGTGCTTCAAACTTTGAATCCCAAATTTACAATAATTTGAAGTATTTGCTGCATAATCAAAATCAATCTTTATTCCCAAATCATTTATCTCCGATTCTAGAATTCGTCCACTATAAAAATACTTATCAGACTCATTTGGCAATATTGACACATGGCTGGTATTAGAGTTAAGGTTATATCCACTATAAAATAATGAAGTATTAACAAAAGCCTTTTTCCCAATCTGAGAATTCCATTGTAAAGAAATTAAAGTATTTCCCCATTCCCATTTATCTTTATTATTAATTATTTCCAGCTCTTTATCTTTTGATTTATACTCAAGCGAGTTGTTTAGAAAATCATCCTTGCCTTTATAAAAATTGAAGTGTATTCGATTCTTGTTATTTATTTCAAAATTCATTTTCATATTCAAATCATAAAAATAATATGAAAAGTCTTTTGTCCTTACTTCATTACTAAGAACATTTGAGAATGCTTTGCTCCAAATATCCAAATATGTCCTTCTAAAACTTACTAGCATCGAGCTTTTACCATCAGTTATCGGACCCTCCAAAACGCCCTTTATCGTGAATACGCCCAAGTCAAACTCACCTCCCAGTTTCTTTTTATTTCCATCTCTTGTCCTAATGTCCAATACTGATTCCAAACTCCCTCCATATCTAGCTGGAAAATCGCCTTTTAAAAATCTTGCATTTTTTATAATACTCGAGTTAAATACAGAAAAAAGTCCTACAGCATGTTGAGCATTATACACAGGCACACCATCCAGCAAAATCATATTACCTCCTGAGTTACCGCCTCGTACATGCATCCCACCGAATCCATCAGCTCCCGTAAGAACACCTGCTTTTACATAGTTGTAACGCATTATATCATCTTCTCCTGCTATATGCACCATTTTCTCTAAGCTTGCAATATTAATCTTTTCGGGTTCAAAAAAATCAAGCCTTTTATTGTAAGATTTGTTATCAGTAATAATAATCTCCCTTAGCACAGTACTGGGTTCTTTTACCAATTGTGCGTCAAGTCTTCCAATATTGAAATTTGATAATTTCACAGTTTTTGACCTGTAACCTAGATATGAGAATACTACGATTGTATCTGTTTTAGAAATATTCAAGCTATAAAAACCATAATCATTTGATACTGTACCTGTATTTGTAACTGGTAAATATACTGTTGTATACACCAATTTTTCTCCTGATTGCTCATCTGTTGTATAACCATTTAATATATACTCAATATCTTTTTCTTTTTTCGGAACATAAACAACTACTTGCTTATTCACTACCGTATATTTCAAATCTGTACCTTTTAAAAGGTATTCAATTATTTCTTTTAAAGTATATCCAGGAGCATAGAGATTAACTCTTTTTTCTGGCACATCTATAATATTAAAAACTATATTGATTTTTGATACCTTACTTAGATCAACAAGTGCATTCGACAAATCGCGATTGGCTATTCTAAATTTAACTTTATGCATAAGCAAAGAGTCCTGCGAATACATATTCCCAAGTGATAAGATTATAATAAAGAAAACAGCCCCTATTATTTTTTTCATAGCCTAATTATTCAATTAACCAAACATCAAAAATAATACCAACTTATAATAATTCTTATTTATTCGTATTTTTTAACAAAAAAAAAACAATAGCATTTGTAAAATGCTATTGTTTTAAACTTCATTAATAATTAATATAGTATCTGTAATATAATTAGTGTCTGTCTATAAAGTGCTTGATTTTTGAAAAAAGTAAAAATATCGCAAAAAGAATATTTTTAAATTTTAATGACTATAGAGACAGACACTAATTAGTCACAAGTTACTGTAAAATCTCCATTATCTGATTTTTTAATCGACAAATCATATAGTTTTTTAATAGTTGAGAAATAGTCTTCAATATCATTTCCAGCAAACCTAGGAGAAGTAAATCCGCCTAAATCATCAATAGACTTACAATCAATATTTATTTTTACCTCATAGAAATTGGACAATTTAGTCAATACTTCCTTTAAAGTATTCCCCTTAAATACTAAATACGACTCTTTAGTGTTGATCCTAAAGTCCTCTCTATTAATTTTTACAAAACGTTGCAAACTATTATCAAATAGTGCTCCTTCACCTGCTTGGAGCAACATCTTATTATATTTTTTATTTAAAAACTCAACGACACCACTATATACATCTACTTCTACACCATTGTCACCTGTAACAATCTGGAATGAAGTTCCCAGAACTTTAACCTCAAATCCTTTCATCTCAATAGTAAAAGGATGCTTTTTATCTTTTGATACATCAAAAAATGCCGTTCCATCCAATTTCACTACTCTTTCCTCTTTGCTAAATCCATCATTAACAGATATTTTTGTATCTATGTCAGTCCAAACTTTCGTAAAATCAGACAATTTGTACATTTTAATGGAATTAATGTTTTTTGACAATTCAGGTAATGCTTTTATATTTGTCACAAGATGATCACCTGTAAAAGAACTATTACTATTATATTTTTGAAAAACAAATAATGCTGCAATAACAATAACAAATATTGCTGCAATTGACATTAACCTCTTAATATTAAAGATCTTTACTTCCTGAGGCTCTTCAACTTTTTTTAACGTATCCATCTCTATACTAGCAAATAACTTAGCCTTTGCATTCTCTTTGTGGAATTTATCTGAAGTTCCTTTCTTGTGTTTCCACAAATAAGTAATATCATTAACCAACTTAGCGTCTTCGATCCCATTGCTTTTTAGTCTATCGAACAGCCGCTTCTCTTCCGGAGTAGCTACTCCGGTAATAATTTTGTGAATTAATAATATTTTCTTTTCTTCTTTCATAACCTATACATATTCAAGACAAGATTTTTCGCTCCCCCCCCTACTCATATAAAACTTTTTTTCTAAGGATTTTCAAAGCCTTGGAAATTTGGTTTTCAACTGTTTTTATTGATATATTCAATTCTATCGAAATTTCTTTATATGATTTCTCATGCTCTCTACTTAATACAAAGACCTCTTTGCATCTAGGCGGCAGCTCTGCTATACCATCTGCAATTCTTTCTTCCAACTCAGATATCTCTGTTAGATTAGGTTGCATGATGCTTTTACCTAGTTCTAATTCAGCATCATAATCAAAAAAGTCTTTTCTTTTTTTAATCTTATTCAATGCCCTATTTATAGCAGCCCTTTTCAAATAGCTCTTCAAAGAAGAATTGATACTGTTTAGATGTTCATGTTTTTTCCACAATTCCATAAATAATTCCTGAATAACATCCTCTGACTCATCTACATCTTTCAAGATATAATAAACCTGTCCTGACAAGTAATCATAATACTTATCAAAAAGTGCGCCAAGACCCTCTTTTGGTTTATTCTCAAACAGAGATAAAATCATATTATCATCCAAAATACTCCGTTTTATTTATTCCCTTTTAATATTTCAGTTTTCTCTCCAAAATATTTTACGAAATTTTGCATTTCATTTGCCAATTCTGTATTTTTCGTAGCTCGGTGATACATATTAGTTATAGAATTCAATGTTTGAAATACAAATCTATCCATTTCTATCACCTGCATATCCTTTGTCCATAAATCCAACTCAACAGTATCTCTACTCTCTTTGTCAAACAAACTTAGAAAAAATGCCTTTGAACTATTATAGTTATTATCATTTTTACTATTCTCTGCCGTCCATCTTATATCTTCAGGGTATTTTTTTTCATCCAATACCGTTTCTATCACAATTCTATTATTCTTCACCAATGAATATATTTTAATTAAAAAAAACAAATACACGTCATCCTATAATCCATCCAAATATTCATAAGTCTAAAGCTTCCTAAAGAAAAATCAAAATATAAGGCTATAGAATTCAAACACAAATATATTTAAAACAATTAAAAATCCGTAATTTTTACGGGTTTTAACAAATATTTTTTTAGATTTACGTCATTTCAGGACAAAAAAGATACAATGGACAGCTTCTTTAAAGACAATAACAGCTTTATAAACTATACAACGGAACATTATTTATCAGTAATAATTTTCATTATTCTAGGCATATTATTCAACTTAATCGGTAAATATAAACTAAAGGGAAAGAACAAATATACTTTTATTATTTCGATATTATCATTTGTATTCTTTTTTCAAGTTCTAAAAGTTTTCATAATGCAGTACAAGGGAGTATTTGATCCAAAAACAGACCTCCCTTTACATTTATGCAATATGTCACCACTTTTTTTGCTTACTGCATATTATTTTAGAAGTAGACTTGCCTGGAGTATATTTTTTTTATGGATTATGTCGGGGACTTTCCAATCATTAATCACTCCTACTCTTCATCAGTCATTTCCCAATTATGAATGGTGGAGATACTGGATTATTCATGCTTGGTTGGTAACCGGAGCTTTTTATGGTATAGTTGTCTTAGGTTATAGATTAGAGTTTAAGGATATCTTCAAAGCTTTAATCTGGCTAAACACACTTGCATTTATCGTTTTTGTTATAAATACACAATTGGGCTCCAACTACATGTATATGCAAGGGAAACCAGATGGCAAAACTCTGTACAATGCTTTACTTGATTGGCCCTTTTACATAATTCAATTGGAATTTCTTGCATTATTCTTTTTCTCTTTGATATATTTGCCATTTCATTTCATCAATAATAAAAACAAATGAAGGTTTTTAAATCAGAATTTATTAACGATTATAACACATATACGTTTAGCTATGCCGAATATGCTGTAATGGAAAACAGTAGTGATATCACAAACATATATAGCAATGGATTTCTGCCTTATACTGCTAATGTAAAAATAAATTATCCGGTATTTTATCTTGCTAGAAGTTTACGAGTTAACACTAGTGAATTTAAAGATTCATCAGAAAACAGGCGAGTAGACAGGAAGTCAGGTATTTTGGATACGGTAATTAGCAGAACACCTCTAGCTGAATTTGATATCACTAGTAATGAATTTATTGATTTTTGTTTAAATTATGCTGGAGAAAGGTTTTCAGGAAATGCCATGAATCCGGACAGATTTAAATATATATTAAGTTGTGGTATTGCAACAGATATTTTTGAATTCAGAAAAGACAACGCTCTTTTGGGATATGTAATAGCTGTGATATATGAAAATACATTCCATTATTGGTTTTCATTTTTCGACTCTGAATATTTAAATATTTTTCCCATTGGAAAATGGATGATGTGGAAAATGATAAAATGGAGTAAAGAAAATGGGATTAAATATGTATATTTGGGAACAACTTATGGCAAGAAAGCTCTGTACAAAATAAGAGATTTTAAAGGACTTGAGTTTTTTAATGGAAATAATTGGGATAATGATCTTAAAAGATTGAAACTATTGTGCAAAAAAGATGATGAACACAGGGATACGGATTATTTTAAATCATTGGACAATCCCAATGAGTATCTTGATAAAATAAAATAACTAACTATGGAACACAGCTATGGATTTTTAGCAATATTGCCACCGATAATAGCAATTATTGTTGCTATTAGAACAAAGCAAGTATATTTATCACTATTGCTTGGTATTTTTTTTGGATTTCTAATAATTGAAGATTGGAATATCTGGAATAGCTTATTGAGTACAATAGAAAGCATGGTAACGGTCTTCAAAAGCGCAGGTAACACCCGCACGATAATGTTTAGTGCTCTAGTAGGTGCTTTAATACTTTTGGTCCAAAAATCCGGAGGAGTTGACGGATTTGTTATTTTGATGGACAAATTGCTTGAAAAAATCGAACATAAAAGTATTGGAACACGACAAAAACTTGTTCAGATATTGGCATGGATGGTAGGAATACTGGTATTTGTGGAAACAAGTATTTCATCCTTGACAGTAGGAACTATTTTCAGACCGGTTTTTGACAAGCTGAAAATACCAAGAGAAAAACTAGCATATATCGCTGATTCAAGTTCCGCTCCGACATCTATATTAATACCACTAAATGCATGGGGTGTTTTCATTATGGGCTTATTGATGGCACAAGGGTTCAATCAACCCATTAACGTATTACTGAAAAGCATGATTTACAATTTCTATCCTATTTTCGCTTTATTGCTTGTTCCTTTCTTGATTCTTACAGGCATTGATTTTGGCCCAATGCTTAAAGCAGAGCAAAGAACAAAAAAAACAGGAAAGTTAATGAATGACAATGCTAAACCGATGGTATCAAAAGAATTGACTGAGGCTAAACCTGCTTCAGGAATAAGGTTACGCGCATTTAATATGATAATCCCTATACTCACAATGGTTCTTATGATGCCGATTATGCTTTCTATCACAGGCAGATTAAAAGGAAATACATTAATAAAAGCTCTACATAAAGAAGATAATTTTTTTAACCATTTCATTTATTCAATGATAAATGGTGATGGATCAAAGTCTGTATTAACGGCAGTTATTGTAGCAATATTAATCGCAGCAATTATGTACAGAGCACAAAATATCTTCAAAACAAACCAGCTAGTCGATTTAATTCTAAAAGGAATATCTGAATTAATACCATTAGCCTTATTGATGCTTCTAGCATTTTCAATCAGCTCGGTTGCTAAGCAATTACATATTGGTGAGTATATTGCTCAAGTCACCGAAAGTTGGCTTTCTCCAGGATTTTTGCCCTTTTTAATATTCATCATTAGTGGGTTCATAGCTTTCTCGACAGGTACTTCTTGGGGCACATTTGGTATAATGATACCTATTGCTGTACCTATGGCTCAATCAATGGGAGCAGATGTCTACATGACAATAGCTGCTGTATTGGGAGGTGGTGTATTTGGAGACCACAGTTCGCCAATCTCTGACACAACGATCATTTCATCCATGGCTTCGGCAAGTGACCATATTGACCATGTCAAAACCCAACTTCCTTACGCTTTAGCAGCCGGGAGCATAGCAGCTTTATTTTATTTAATAATAGGATTAACCACATAAATTTTAATATGATAAACATATCAAATCTATCACTTTACTTTGGTGATAGAATTATTTTTGACAATATCGGAATTACGATTAAAGACAATGATAAAATTGGAATTGTCGGAAGAAACGGTGCAGGAAAAACGACATTATTTAAGATTATTTTGAAAGAACTATTGCCTGACAACGGTCAAATTTTAATTCCAAACAATCAAACGATAGGATATCTAAAACAGGAATTGAATCTCAATACTAACAATACGGTAATCGAAGAGACTTTAAAGGCATTTGACGAGATTCATGCAATGGAAGACGAGATAAAATCAATAGAAAATAAATTGGCTGAAAGAGAAGATTACGAGTCAAAAACCTATCTGCAATTGGTAGAAGATCTGATTTCTCTTGGAGATATAATTAAAAATCACGATGTCGGAGCTCTTCAAGGCAATGTAGAAAAAGTGCTAAAAGGGCTTGGATTTGAAGATCGAGACTTCAAAAGAAAAGTGAATGAATTTAGCGGCGGATGGCAAATAAGAATCGAGTTGGCCAAACTACTACTCCGCCAACCTGATTATATATTACTAGATGAGCCAACAAACCATCTGGATATAGAGGCGATTATTTGGCTTGAAGACTACCTTCAATATTATCCGGGTGCTGTTCTATTAATTTCTCACGATCAAAGATTTTTGGACAATGTCACAAAAAGGACAATTGAAATTGAAAATGCAAAGATTTTTGATTATGCTGCTCCTTACAGTAAATTTGTTGAACTACGCAAAGACCGACGCAAAAAACTAATCGCTGCTTACTCCAATCAACAAGCAATAATAAAGCAAAAAGAAAAAACTATTGCCAGATTTATGGCCAAAGCTACAAAAACGAAATTGGCACAATCTATGCAAAAGCAACTTGACAAAATGGAAAGAATTCAAGTTGATGAATTTGATACTAAAACAATGAAACTGAAATTTCCTCCGGCAGAAAGATCTGGTTTAGTCGTAGTCAAAGCGGACAAATTAACAAAGCATTTTGGGGAAGTCCAAGTCCTTAATGAAGTCGATTTAATCTTAGAAAGAGGAGAGAAAATTTCTTTTGTCGGTCAAAACGGTCAAGGAAAAACAACTTTGGCTAAAATAATAATAAATAAACTCAATTATGACAAAGGGGAATTAAAACTTGGACACAATGTAAGAATAGGATATTATGCCCAAAACCAATCAGATCAACTTGATACCGGACTTACTGTTCTTGAAACTATGGAAAATAACTCTTCAATTGAGACAAGAACTAAAATAAGAAAGATATTAGGTGCATTTCTATTCAGTGGTGAAGATGTAGAGAAAAAAGTTTTTGTATTAAGCGGTGGCGAAAAAGCAAGATTAGCATTGGCTGTAATGCTTTTAAGACCTTTTAATTTCTTAGTCTTGGACGAACCCACAAATCATTTGGACATACTATCAAAGGAAGTTTTAAAACAAGCTTTAATGGATTATGACGGGTCGATGATCGTGGTATCTCACGATCGTGAATTCCTAACTAATCTGACAGAAAAAACAGTTGAATTTAGAAATCATAAGTTGAAAACTTTTCTTGGAGATATCAATTACTTCTTAGAAAAAAGAAAAATAGATGATATAAGAAATATTGAATTCAGAACTAAAAACAAAGATAAAGAAGAAAAGAAAAGCGAAAATAAACTCAGCTATGAAGAAAGAAAATCAATCAAAAGAGAATTGAGCAAAGTTGAAAAAAAAATAGAAAAAATAGAAAAAGAAATAGAGGCGCTTGAAGTAGAAATGCTAAATCCCGACTTCCATAAAAATGTTGATGCTAATGATAAATTCAAAAAACACAATAATTTGAAATCCGAACTTGATATAGAAATGAGCAACTGGGAAAAGATACAGGAACAGATTGACAAATACTATTAGTGTCTGTCCACAAAGTCATTAAAATTTAAAAATATTCTTTTTGCGATATTTTTTAATAAATTTAGCATTTTCAACAATAATTTTTTGTACATTCACGTTGTAATATTGATTTTTAATTTCTCAATTTGAAATAATTTGACATATGGCAAGAGCAATCTTTGAATACACAAAAACTATACTGGAAAAGGTAAGTTTCGATAAAAACATATTTAAAAGAGAGCTGGCAAAAGCGAACAAGTTATTACTACCTCATGAAAGACAGGAATTGATTATTTGGTTCAAAAAGTTTACAAAAGCTAAACCGGAGTTAATGGATTTAGAATTTATCCTTGTATAATCTTCAATTAATATTTCATTAATTATTTGCAAACAAAAATTTTTGTTTGTATTATTGCAATGCAAGACGTATTATGTAACGATTTTAACTCAATTTATGAATATAAACACTACAAACAGCCCATTGGATTTGAAGCCAAAATGTAAAATAGTAAACATAGATTTACCAAAAGACAAAGTAATCAAAACCATTCAAGACAATCTGATAAAAGGCAATGATATTGCCGTTGGATTTTTAGATACTGAAGACAATCATATCGAGCTGAAAGTTCCTACAAGTCAAAGACACTTTTGGTCTCCTAAAATGCATGTTTGGATAGAAGACGAAAGAGGAAAAACATCATTATCATGTGTAGTTGGTCCAAATAAAGGTATTTGGAATATCTTTATATTATTTTATTTTATTGCGATAGTTTTAACCATAATAGGAATCATATTAGGTTTTATTCAAAAATACAACCATGAAACAGCTTATTATTTTTGGGCAGTACCAATTGGCTTGATGTTTCTTTTTGGCATAAACTTAGCTGCAAGAATAGGACAGTATTGGGGAAAAACTCAAGTTAGCCAATTAAAAAGTTTCTTATCCATGTGTATTGATAAAAAAATATAGCTTTTATTTTTTTACTTCTCATAAAAAATTAATTCAAATAGTTTTTTAGCAAATCTACACCTCTTTAATAATAATATTTATTACTTTTACATTTTAATAATTAAACAAATTAATATGTCATATAAATATACGGTTAAAGATAGATTTTTGAGATATGTACAGATTGACACCCAATCTGACCCTGAGGCAACAAGCACCCCCTCAACAGAGAAACAAAAAAACCTTGGAGAGATCCTTGTCAAAGAATTACATGAAATAGGTATAGATAATGCCCATATGGATGAGTATGGCTATGTTTACGCTTCTTTACCTTCAAATACAAATAAAAAAAACGTCCATAAAATATTCTTTGCAGCACATATGGATACTGCACCCGATGCGAGTGGAACAAATGTAAAACCAATAGTTCACGAAAATTATCAAGGTCAAGATATTGTATTGCCTGATGACAATAGTGTAGTAATAAACCATAAAGAATTTCCTATGCTCAAAGATAAAATTGGGCAAGACATCATAACTGCTAGCGGCAAAACTCTATTAGGCGCAGACGACAAGTCAGGAGTTGCGGCTATAATGGATGCAGCTAACTATCTCATTCAACATCCGGATATCAAACACGGAGACCTTACTTTTTTATTCACTCCTGACGAAGAAGTTGGTAGAGGTACTGAAAAAATAGATTTAAAAAAGCTTAATTCAGACTTTGGATACACCTTGGATAGTGGTGAAATAGGTCATTTCGAATATGAAAATTTCTCAGCAGATTCTGTAACTATTGAGATAAAAGGAGTAAGTGCTCATCCCGGTTACGCTAAAGATAAAATGGAAAATGCCTTAAAGATAGCTGCTGAAATAGTTGCCAGATTACCAAAATACACATTAACACCTGAAGTGACTACCGGAGCACAAGGGTTCATTCATCCGGTAAAAATAGATGGAGCATTAGAAGAAGCTTCGATTATTTTTATCATTAGAGACTTTGAATCAGAGAATCTACCAAAACATGAAAATCTTTTAAAATCAATAATGGAAGATGTACTAGCAGGTTATCCTAATTCTAAAGCAGAGTTTATAGTGAAAAAACAATACAGAAACATGAAAGACCACTTGGTTAAACACCCTCAAATTATCGAGTTTGCGGTAGAGGCAATCAAAGCATCAGGAATAACTCCGGTCGTAGGTAAAATAAGAGGAGGTACCGATGGTGCAATGCTTTCCGAAATGGGAATGCCAACACCTAATATGTTTTCAGGACAATATGGTATTCACTCAAAAAAAGAGTGGACCACAGTTCAAGAACTGCAAAAAGCAGTTGATGTGGTCATAAATATAATTAAGATAGCTGAAAACAAAGGCAAATAACTATTTGATACCATAAAGCGTTTAGAACTATCTATTCAATATTGTCCTATTAGTTTGTCCACTAACTCAAATTCATAATCAGGTTTGATGTAGGTGAGTTCAATGCGAAGATAGGACATTATTGATTTGAAGAATTTGAGATAGATAATATTTAACAATATATTTGCCATAGAGAAAACACAGTGATAGTTGTCTTTCCGTTATTCAAAGATAAAATACCATTTACCTTTTAGTATTCTTTTTAAATGACTTCTTTTTTCTACCTAAAAAAGTTCTTTTTTTATAAGAATCATCATTTTTAAAAAGTTTCGATTTCCTTGTAAAAAATCTTTCAATTAGATCTTCTCTATTAAGTTTATGGAGTTTAGCTATAAGTTTTCCTTTATTTTCATGCTTATACCAAAAGAAAAATAGATTCTGCTCTTTTTTCTCATTTAATGATTTTGGCGTATACACGGGTTTCAAGGTGTAAGGGTGAAATCCAGAATAATAGATAACTGTGGCAACCGTCATAGGTGTAGGAGTAAAGCCCTGAACTTGTTCTAACCGGAATCCCATATCTTTTGTTTCAGCTGCCAATTCAGCCATCGCCTCATCTGTGCTTCCGGGATGAGCAGAAATAAAATATGGTATCAAGGGTTGTTTCAGACCATGTTTTCTATTGAAAAAATCATATTTCTCTTTAAACTTTTTAAAGTTTGAAAAAGATGGTTTTCTCATTATTTTCAATACTTTATCAGATGTATGTTCAGGTGCTACTTTAAGCCGTCCGGACGTATGCCTCAGCACAACTTTCTCCAGATATTCGTCGGCTGTCTTTTTATTTGTTTTTTTATTAAAGTCCTCAACCAATAAATCATATCTTATACCACTACCTATAAATGCTTTCTTTACTTTCGGATTAGCATCAACAGCATCATATATCTCTATAATTGATTTGTGATCAGTATCCAAGTTATCACAGACAACAGGAGATATACAGGAAGCAGCTGAGCATTTGGCACATATCGAAAGATCTTTACCTTTCATCTTATACATATTGGCAGAAGGGCCACCCAAATCAGACAGATAACCTTTGAACCCATCCATCTTTGTCACTTCCTCAACTTCTCTCAAAATTGATTCTTTAGATCTACTAGCTACAAATTTTCCCTGATGCGCAGAAATCGTACAAAAACTACAGCCACCAAAGCATCCCCTATGCATATTAACTGAAAACTTAATCATTTCCCACGCAGGAATAGTTCCTCTCTTATTATATTTAGGATGAGGCATTCTTGTAAATGGCAAGTCAAATGAAGCATCCAGGTCTTGTTCAGACATTGGTGGGAAAGGAGGGTTAACCACAATTATATCATCCTCTACTTTCTGTATTATTCTTTTAGCATGCATCTTATTAGACTCTTTCTCAATAAATTTAAAGTTTCGTGCAAAAGATTTTTTGTCATTTATACAGTCATCGTGGGAAGACAATACTGTCTCATCCCAAATTTTACAATGATCATAGTTGATTTTAGAATCTAGAAATGCTGTTTGAGGAATACAATCCAAAGATTTGATATCATACCCTGAATCAAGAAAATCCAACAATGTAAGCAAAGCCCTTTCAGCCATTCCATACAATAAGATATCAGCCTTAGCATCAAACAATATCCCGGGTTTTAAACTATCTGACCAATAATCATAATGGGTTAACCGACGCAATGAAGCTTCAATACCTCCTAAAACCACAGGCACATCCGGATATAAATCCTTTAGTATTTTTGTATATACAACACTCGCATAATCAGGACGGTATCCTTTTTCGCCTCCCGGTGTATAAGCATCATTCGAGCGAAGGCGTTTATTTGCTGTATAATGATTGACCATCGAGTCCATATTACCAGCAGTAACTCCAAAGAAAAGCCTAGGGTTTCCCATTTTCTTAAAATCCCTTAAGTCATCTCTCCAATTAGGTTGAGGCACAATAGCGACTCTATAGCCACGAGACTCAATAAGCCTCCCGACAACAGCAGCTCCAAAGGCAGGATGATCAACATATGCATCTCCGGAGAAAATAATAACGTCCAGTTGCTCCCAGCCACGCGACTTCACTTCTTTCATTGTGATTGGAAGCCAATCGGATAGTTCCCTCCTTGTATTCAT
The DNA here is from genome assembly GCA_026986005.1 of Saprospiraceae bacterium. Lineage (GTDB taxonomy): Bacteria > Bacteroidota > Bacteroidia > Chitinophagales > Saprospiraceae > JADJGA01. Next base: position 21,144 of record JALSPK010000040.1, on the reverse strand, counting down.
ATATTGACAAATTTAGAATTACTCTTATTTAGCGCCTATAAAAAATGGTGCAAGTTTTAAATTAATTACTTCCAAAAAGCTACTATTTACTTACTAATTAACAAGATATTCCACTATTTGTTTATTTAGTGTCCGTCTATGAAGTGCTTAATTTATTAAAAATAAAGATTTTTGGTGAGATTTTAATGACTTTATAGACAGACACTATTTATAGACAGACATTATTTATACTATGACATTATAGGATTTTGTAATATGAACTACATCATAGCAATGGCTAAAAATAAGAAATATAACAGATGAGATGCAGCTTATCGCCATATTTTTACCATTTTCATTTATTTTTCCTATTTTTGGGAAATATTAAAATAAATAATAAATAGAAATGATAAAACTTACAAATATATCAACAAGGGCACCACAGCATTTAAATAAAAAGGATATAAAGAAAAAAACAATAAAAACAGTTAATAAAATCGGTAAATTAAGTCGTGTATATGAAGCAGATAAAACACATGCATTATTGGTTGTATTTCAAGGAATGGATTCAAGTGGAAAGGATGGTACTACAAGAGAAGTCTTCAAATTTGTAAGCCCTTCTATTGCCTGTGCTCATTCATTTAAGAAGCCTACAGATGAAGAGATGTCTCATGATTTTTTGTGGAGAGTTCACAAACTTGTTCCCGGCAAAGGTCAGATTCGTATCTTTAATCGATCTCATTACGAAGACGTATTAATTCAAAAGGTACATCATTGGATTGATGATAATACGGTCGAAGATAGGATTGTGTCGATAAATAATTTTGAAAACCTACTGAAATCAGATAACAACACAACTATTTTAAAGTTTTACTTACATCTCTCACATGAAAAGCAAAAAGAAAAACTTCAAGAAAGAATAGAATTATTAGAAAAAAACTGGAAGCATAACCCCAATGATTTGAAGGAATCCAAACTTTGGGAACAATATATGGAAGCCTATGAGAATGTACTAAATAAAAGCAAAATACCTTGGCATATTATTCCTGCTGATCAAAGGTGGTATAGAAATTATGCAGTTGCCCAAATAGTATTGGAGACATTGCAAAATATGAATTTAAAATATCCAAAACTAACAGATTGATTATGTCTAAAGTAAGGGTTGACAAATGGCTTTGGAGTGTTCGAATATTCAAAACAAGATCTATCTCGACTAAATATTGCAAAGCAGGGTATGTAAGAACATTCGAAGGACGAGTCCTAAAAGCTTCTAGTGAAATAAGTGTTGGTGACACACTAATAGTAAGAAAAAACGGAATTAATTTCAGAATAAGTGTTCTAAAATTAATTTCAAAAAGAGTGTCTTATTCCTTAGCTATTGAATGCTATAAAGACACAACTCCAAAAGAAGAATTACAAAAATTTGAAAGTTGGTATATCAATGCGAAAGGTACTGAATACAGGGAAAAAGGACATGGTAGACCGACAAAAAAGGACAGGAGAATACTAGAATCGTTCAAAGAAGCCATTCCCAACCCTCTTGAATTTGATAATGAAGCCAACAATTTCTAATTAAAAACACAACGCTATTTTATCACAGTAAACTTATCAACAAAATATTTCTCCCCATCATTTAATTTAATAACATAGTTTCCTTGAATCAGACTAGATATATTAAATGAAAGCTTTTTGGTTTTAAAATCTACATTTTCATTGAGCACATTTGCACCTAACATATTGTAAATAGATATATTAGTTTTATTCTTAAAATCTCTACTTTCAATATTCAAAACCCCTTGAGTTACGGGAACGGGATAAACCTTTGTTTTCTTTGCAAAACCTTTTGGTATTTCATTCACCGCAGTAGAAAGTTTCCGGTTGCCATCGGAAAACCAAATCGGCCATTTTATCTCATAATAATTCGAAAAAAACTTTTCCGTACCTGAAACAGCTAGGATTTTTGTATTATCAACTTCCACTACCCCAACATATTTTTTAGAAGTATTATCAGTATATTCAAATAGTACTTTTTTATCATCATTTGAAAATGAAGGGTAATTCAAAGCAGTATTCTCGTAGATAAGTGAAGCTTTACCTGTCTGTATATTAGCCCCTAAGCAATAATATTTATCTCCTTCGATATAATCAAAGGCAATAATATATGGTGAAATCTTGGAAAATGTCGGATTTCCAATGCTAATATCATTTGAAAGCCCTGAAAACAATTTATTGGTTCTCCCCTCTCCAAAATTATTGACATTATTATCCCAAACTTTAATAAAACCAATATCCCAATATTTAATATTGTCTCCAACTTCATTTTCACAATCATACATTACCCATTCTCCCGAGTAATCAAATTCCATTGCATCAGCAAAATTGACGTTGCCCAATTCAACACCTTGTGCTGATGTAGGGTTTTTCAACTGGAAAGCTTTCCATGTCTTCAATTGTGTACTGTATATATTTATCTTTGAATCTATTTCATCAGTAAGAGCCGCTATAAGGCTACCATCTTTTGAGATAATGACATTTCTCCAAATCGGTTGATCCTGAATAATGTCATCTTTTACGTTATTAGTTTTCCATTCGGTAACAAGGTGAATTTTTTTATCATTTCCTACATATACAATAATTTGTGCATCGTCCGAAATACTTGGCTTGCTCTTAATACCGGCAGGTGTATTTAAAAGTGGGTTTCTTAGTATTTCTCCACTTCCGTCAAATAGATAAAGTGCTTCGCCTTGCTCTCCCGTTACCAAAACATAATCATTACCGGGATTCTTCGTTAGGTCTTTTTGATTATCTGAACCAGACCCGCTCCCTGTTCCTCCTCCGATTCCTACCGCCTCAAAAGCTTGTGCAGCGAAATTCTTTTCTTGTTCACCATACAAATCTTTAGCAGCTTTCTCTATTGCAATTCTCAAGTCAACAAACTTTGATGATTTTGTCAGATAGTATGTCAATGCTCTATAGTATACTTTCTCAGCTTTATCCTTTCCTACCTTCTTTGCAAATTTGTAAAAGGCGAAATTAGGTATTCCACTATTTATATGTACTCCATTATTGTCCTGCTCTCCCTTATATTGCTCACTGGTATGAGCCGGTTGATATCCCAAATCATTCAAATTATTTCCACCATTATGAGGATTACTTAAATCTCTTAGAGCTCCTGAAGTAAAACTATTACTAACTACCTCTTCACCCATTTTCCAATCATCTCTATCCATCATTGCACCAAATACATCAGCAAAAGATTCATTAATAGCACCTGATTCGTCAAAATATTCCAAATCAGCAGTATTTTGAATAACTCCATGTGTCAATTCATGCCCTGACACATCCAATGCTTTTGCTAAAGGGCTACTAAAAAGATTGTTTCCGTTGCCATAATACATTGCTTTGCCACCCCAAAATGCATTTCCCATAGAACTACCGTCTTCATCAGATACATTTATTATTGAAACTATGCTTCCTCCTTTCCCATCTATTGAATTTCTATTATGAACATTTTTATAATAATCGTATGCATAACCTGCATTAAAATGTGCAGATACTGAAGTTCTGGAACCCCACGAGTTGTTTGAAGAAAACACATGATTTAGCTTTGTATTAAAATCTGCATTATTAGGATGAGTATTATTTGCATCAATTGTCCAAATGGCACCCACCGGTTCGTCCGGTAATTTACTTTTACCGGCATCGTACATACTCCTTGAAATATCCAACAAATAGTAGTTACCACCGTTTTCATAAGCATGAAATTCCCTATTAACACCATTCAAATCCTTTCCGTGTGCTACAACACTTCCTGTAGGTGGCACACACTCTTTTTCATCAAAAAAACTGCAATACAAATCATGTTTTAATAAATTGTCCCCATTATTAGCATCAATAACATATCTATACCTATGAATTGGGTCTGCTATAACGTTGACTACATATGCCGGCCTCAAGTTAGTTTTTCCATCCTTTTTTACCGGAAAAAACACTTTATTTACCTGCCATTGCTCATTATCTACCAAGTATTTGGCAAATTTTGACAAATCTCTAATTTGAATTTTATTATTTCTAAAACTTTCTCTAACTTTTCTTATGGCGTCTTTTTTTGATATCTCGAATAAATTACCTATAACTTTATTCTCCTCCAATCCTTTTATACTACCTGTATGTTCAGTAACATTAATCCAATTTCCATTTATAAATGCAGTAGGAATTTTTACACCGCTTGATCTTGTGAAATGAACATATAACTGCCCTCCGTAAACCAATAATCCATTAAAATACTGATTCATCTTCACGTGTGTTATCCCTAAATCGTCTTTTGCTATATTCACAATATGAAAATCTCTGATATCATCAATATGCATCACCTCATGATTGTTTTGAAAGTCCAATATTTTATAAGCCAAATCCTTATCCGAAATTGAATTATTTATCAAATCCGATATATTTGACATTGAAATACTCAAAGGCACCTCTCTAGATTTAACCTTCAAGTATGACACATTTGAATGAAAATTATCTTCTTGAAGTGAAGACATGTCTATTGTCTCAACAGTAAATACATTACTGGGTTTATTTTTGCCTAAACTGCTAGTGCCAAAAACGTTTTTTATCCCATTGTACTCGCCTGAAGGAGTACTAATACTACCGGTATCATGATCCCCTTTTATATCAATTCCAACAGATTTAACACCTACTTTGCCTTGAGTGAAACTATATGTAACTAGAGCCAACAGGAATATTACTGTTAATAAAATCTTTTTCATCTGTTTAAAATTTTTTATTTATAAATATTTACAAAAAAATTATACTACATTAAGAAATTCATGTGAATATTTTTAATCATATCTCCTTATCTATTTAAGATTAATAAAATTCAAGCCCGTTTCATATGCTTATAACTTTTTTACATTATTCAATAATACTTGATAAAATGTATTCAAATCACTATCAACTTTGTTATTATCTGACCACAATATTTTGTTCTCTGTTTTATTTATCCTGTAAATAATGTATCTATTAGAGTTTCCCGGTAAATTCACTTTTCTTTTTGGGAGATTCAATAGTTCAGAGTTCTTGAATATCTGCTCAGCTACATTCCTTTCTACTTTACCCAAATAATTTCTCTTTTTGGTTAATGTATTGAACTTAAACATATCTCCATTTTCAAGTATTGAATACTCTTTATATCCTCCGGTAAATCCCCCACCAAATCCAATGGTAATAACTTTTCCTGTATATTCATCAAAACTTTGTTCCATTGACTTACACGAAAATAATATCATCAAAATTGAGAAAATAAATACATACCACCTTATCATATCTTTGAATTTTAGCAATAAAATTAGCAAAATTTTGATAAAAAGGCAAATTTTAAATAATAATTAACATATGTATTATCAAAAACTATCAAACGGAAAAGTTTCTATAACTTAATTTTTCAATATAATATATGCACAAAACCTAAATTGCCCTATTTAATTTTTATAACACAACAAAATCTATAGCTTATCAAAATAATATATTGTTTGATTGACTAACGCTAAATACAAAAAATATTGGATAATATTTATATAATTCCAATCAAAAAAGGATATTTTTAAAAAATAATTTACTTTTGAGCTTTAATTAATTATTATCATTGACTATACATAAAATGGATTCCAATAAATATAATAAAAGGGGAGTTTCTGCTTCAAAATCCGAAATTCACGATGCTATCAAAACACTTGACAAAGGAATATACCCCAACGCATTTTGCAAAATCTTACCTGATATTACAGGTGGCAAGTCTGACCATGCAAACATAATGCACGCAGATACAGCAGGCACAAAAACATCTTTGGCATATATATATTGGAAAGAAACCGGAGACATGAGTGTATGGAAAAACATTGTACAAGATGCTATCGTTATGAATATAGATGATATCGCTTGTGTGGGTAGTATAAACGACATTATTATCTCATCAACTATCGGCAGAAACAAACACTTAATTCCCGCTGACGTCGTCTCCGAATTGATAAATGCAAGTCAATTATTTATAGAGAAGATGAAAAGATATGGCATTAGACTACATTTATCAGGAGGTGAAACGGCAGACGTAGGTGATATAGTTAGGACTGTAGACGTAGGTATAACCGCATTTTCAAGAATAAAAAAGCAGGATTTAATTATTAATGACATCAAAGATAAAGACGTAATTGTCGGTTTGGCATCATATGGGAAAGCCACATACGAAGAAGAGTATAACAGCGGAATGGGAAGTAACGGCTTAACCTCTGCCCGGCACGATATCTTCAACAAAACATATCGAAATAAATATCCTGAAAGTTACTCTGATCAAACCCCTAGAGAATTCATATATTCGGGAGCAAAATTATTGACTGACACCATTGAAATTGAAGGTAAAGTAATACCGATAGGAAAATTCGTTCTATCTCCGACAAGAACATATTTACCTGTTTTAAATAAAATATTCGAATCACATAGAAAGCACATTAATGGTATCATTCACTGTACCGGTGGCGGTCAAACCAAAGTCATGAAATTTGTTAATAATCGAAAAATAATAAAGGACAATTTATTTGAAACACCGGTATTATTCAAAATGATCCAAGAGCAAAGCAATACCGGATGGAAAGAAATGTATGAAGTTTTTAACATGGGACATAGACTAGAAATATATCTTCCTGAAAAATATGCTCAAAGCATAATTGCTATTTCAAATCAATTTGGCATAGAGGCCAAAATAATAGGCAGAGTAGAAGAATCAATGTCAAATGAGTTGATAATAAATGGTGAGAACGGTGAATTTAGATACACATGACATAAATGCTGACACTATTTATTTCCAAACAAACCTTTTTTAGGCTTTTTCCTACTATCGTATACCGGAGCATGATCTAGTTTTCTCGTATATACTTTATCAACAAATCTCCATACCATTCCATTCCATTTGTAACCGTGATATGAGCCATCCGGCACATTAAAAGGGCGCAACTTACCCCGTCTGTCGGGTAACATTAATACAACCGTATGATCATATACTATCATTTTCTTATCTTCATCATAGTGCATACTAGAGGCCGCATTGCTAGAAGTTTTTAAAGTAATAATACTTTTCCTATCCCCCAGCCCGGTAGTATCTTCAAATATCTCTTTTCCAAAATTCACATGATTATTTTCAAAATATGCAGGTGTTGCCATTTTTATTTTATCCATTTCCCCAACTAATTTATAACCAAATAAAATATACTCCCCTTTTTTATACTTATGAATATTATAATATATCTGACCAATCCAATCATCTTCGGTATAACTTGAATACTCTAAATCTGAGCGATTATCAATATTTCCAACTAACTTAAAAACAACTCCATCTCGTTTTTGGATTAAACCAAAATAATCTCTTTTAGCAAAAGATTTTGTTAATTGCCAAGTAAAAATTCTAAAACTAGAATCAGGAGCTACTACTTTTGAAACCCATTTCAAAGAATCAAAAGGATATTTAAAAGAATTGGCTCGATTTAAAGCAACCTCAAAAAGACTAATAAATTTTTTATGAGCCACTTCTCTGTGATTGTATGAATCAGCATTAATAGAATAATCATTGTACATCGCCAACTCTTCTTCAAGTTGAGAAAAACTTATTTGAGCGTTTATCATTAATCCATTAAATAGAAAAACAATTAAGAATAAAACTATCTTCATGTTGCTTTTATAGTATAAACGTTACAAAATAGTTTCTTAGTATGACAACTAATAATCAAATCCTATTCATGCTAAAAGCTAAATTAAAAATGAATTTTTGCAGCATATAATATTAGCATTGCATCTTCACATTATAAGTATTTATCAACCTAAAACTAGGCAAAACCCGTTAAATACTAATTTGTGATAAAATAAATAATGCAAAATGACATCAAAAACTAAATTTTATATGTATATTTGTAAAAACAAAAGATTAAAATAAATAATACATACAAATTTGTTTGTTGACAAGATAAAGTAAATTAAACCATTAAAACTATGAAAAATAAAATTGTAATATTGATATTGGGACTCTCCTTATTATCTATTGGCAAAACAAATGCACAATTGGTAAATAATGGGGCAACAATAATCGTAAAAGATGGTGCCACTCTCCATGTGGATAGTGACGTAACCAATACAACAGGTACACTTCAATTAGAAGCTAATGCCACACTGGAAGTGAGTGGAGATTTCACTAGCGAGACTGCTGCCAGTTTTGACGCCAACGCTAACTCCACGGTGAAGTTTTTTGGTTCAGCCAACAAAAACATAAAATCAGGCGGTGATGATTTTGGAAAAATCCTAATGAATAAGGATAATAGTGTAGATATGACATTGGTTGACCCAATGACAATCTCTACCAATTTGGATTTTACCCCGGCAAACGGCAATAAATTAATTATCGGAGCTAATGATTTAACCTTTGGTTCAACTGCTACCGTTTCTAATAACGGCACCAACAGATATATACAAGCTGATGGAGCAGGTACTGTAAAAAAGGGTTATACAACCACAGGTTTATTTGAATTTCCAATTGGAGACAATGATGAATATTCACCAATTACCGCTGATATCACAAGCGGCACATTCGGCGGAAGCGCCAATCTTGCCGTCAATGTGGTAGATGCTGTACATCCCAACAAATACAATGATGCAGAATCACATATCACAAGATACTGGAATGTTGATGCAACGGATATAACCTCTTGGACAGCTACTCTAACAGGGTCGTATACCGATGCTGATATAGTAGGTACTGAAGCCAATATCAAAGGAGCGAGTTATATCGCAGATTGGGATTTTGCCAATGCAGGAGCCAATAATGCAAATAATACTGTCACAGGCAATATATCCGCAAATTCAGACTTTACAGGAATGAATTATTACGGGAAAATGGCCTCTTTGAAGGCATTTTTGCAAGGGGCTTACAGCGGAAGTTCTATGACGACTACTTTAAATTCTTCTGGTCTTATTCCGGCAGATACTCCTTACGGTACTGGAGAAAACGGAATAACGATTCCTGCAAATGTTACTGATTGGATAAAAATAGAGATAAGGGATGCCGCCGACGCTTCCAATATATTGAAAACGTATAGTAAATTCATAAAAAATGATGGACAAATATATGAATTAGATGGCACAAGCGCTCCAAAATTCAAAGATGCCCCTACTTCAGGCTATATTGCTGTCAGACATAGAAATCATCTAGGAATTAGAACAACTTCAGTTCTTGATTTTACTGCAAACCCATCTCATGATTTTACAACAGGCTCTGCTCAAGCTTATGGAACAGATCCTATGAAAGAAGTTAGTGCAGGAGTATGGGGAATGTGGGGAGGAAATGCAAATAATGATGCTTATATAAGAGCCAGTCAAACTTTTATTCCTCCATCTACAACAATTAAATCTGATAGAGATTTTATACTTAATAATGTTCTTAGTGGAAATGCAAACGGTCAATCCGATACATATAGTGATGGTGATGTAAATATGGATGGGCATGTAAGAGCTAGCCAAACTTTTATTCCTCCATCCACAACAATTAAATCTGATAGAGATTTTATACTTAATAATGTTCTTGACGGAAATGCAAACGGTCAAAAAGACGAACAATTATAAAATATATTAAAATAATTAAAATGAAAAGATATTTAATAATTCTAGTGATGTTTCTGTTCTTGATAACAAATAACCAAGGACAAACAATTGCAGGAGAAGTATTTGATGGGGGAGGAATATATGGTAGCGATGTAAATGCTCATATGACAGTGACTTTAACAGCGTCGTCACAGTACGCTATTAATTCCACATCTAGTCCAACAATATTTGTTTTTCGAATTCCTCAAGCTGAATGGGATGCTTCCGGAATAACTTCTGTTACTACACTTGATAATCCTTTAGCTATGGGCAGTAATAGTGGCGGCCCATCTAGTGAATGGGATGATGCCAATGGTTATCATTATCTATATTATTCTGCTACAGTTGCAGATTGGGATTTACATGATTGCCCCACAAGTCTTGGTCCTAACTCCACTTATTTAAGCCTTAAATTCAACGATTTATCAACACCTATAACAGTTTATATGACTTTGAAAGATGTTGATCCTGTCGTTGGAAGTGAAGTTAATTTAGTCTTTGATAATCAATTAACTTCAGTCAATAGTGATGTGATACCATTAACCCTGACTTCTTTCTCAGCAAAAAAGCATAACATCACTTCTACATATTTATCATGGACTAGTGAGGACGAGGTTAATTTTGACAGGTTTGACATTGAAAGAAGTACGGGGTACAATGACTGGGAGTATATCGCTACGATAAAAGGGTCGGGCAAAGACAGGGGACGCAAGTCATATTCCTATATAGACAAGGACGTTTACAAAAACGAAGGTTCACAATCGTTTTACTATCGTTTAAAAATGGTTGATTTGGATGGAAGATATAAGTTCTCTGAAGTGAGGGAAGTTCTATTTGACAATGCAAACAGAGTGATAAAATTACTCGTTTTTCCAAACCCGGCTTCCAAAAAAGTGTTTTTTACGCTTTCGGATATTAAAAAGGATAGCAAATTAATGATAAAGATATATGACAACGCAGGAAAATTGGCATTGAGCAAAAATATAGTTTATCAAAACAATAAAAACTTACTTATTGATAATACTGTACAAAGATTGCAAGCAGGTTCATACAATGTAATTATTTCAGATGAAGGGGAACACAAGTATTTTAAGAAATTAGTATTAACAAGATAATACTCCTCACGTATAATATTTATTTAAGAGGTTATTAATCGTGAATAACCTCTTTTTTTTTCTAAAGTATTTATATCTATATATCATTTGTATTTGTATATTTGATGTCTGTCAGTAGTGGTCATTTTTAACTTATTTATTGACAAATTAAATAATCTAAATCAAATGTGAAATCTTTTCAATTAATTTACCGGAAGCTAATTGTTTTCCTTGTTTTTTGTTTATAGCATTTATTGGATCTGAACAGTATTTTTTATCGTCAATGGTTAATTCAGCGGTGACTATAAAAACAGGTTCATGTTCAGAGCCTTGTTTCATATATTTGTATTCAGCAGATGGCCACCTGTTTTTTTGACACAGCTCTGTTAACCTACCGATATAGTTAGTTGGATGAGGTTTTTCTAATATTTTTATTAATTTTGATCCCGTATTATTTCCTTTTATCTTATCATCAGTCAAACCTAAATCATCAACGAAGTTGATAGCTGTAAAATCAATATCAACTCCGGTAATTTTTCCTAAAAGGTCTAAATTTGCAAATTGGATAGAGCTTTTTTTAGATGAAAACACCAAGTTGTTTATATAATTACCATCAGAAACATACTCTTTTTGATGAGCATTCATTTTTGCAATTGTAGTATATTTAAGAGCATGATCGTCACCTGTCTTTTCTGTTTGATATAGAGGTCTTGTCCATCCAAATTTTTGGGTCGCCATCATCAAGATACTAGTAGTGTGATGTGAATTTGTAACCAACCATTGTAGAACTTTTGTCTTCAGTCGAAGCCATTCTCCTGTATTGTGAGAGTCTAATAACAATACAAACATCTCACGAATTTCCATTTCATCATTAATCAATCTAGATTCAATTTTTTGATAGAAAGCTTTTGATAAAACATCCTCTTTGATTGCCGTTTTCAACAAATGATAAAAATCTTGACTTTCCACACTTGAATAGTTATCTCTATTCAATATTTCCAAGTTCTTTCTATAATCTTTTTCTTTAAAATATTCGTTTTTTTCCTCTTTATAAGCAAGAGCGACATCATTTATGTGTTTTCCTATCTCTACCAATTCAGACATTGAATAAGGCAGTTTCTTATTTGAAATAAATGCACTCAATTGTCTAATATTAACCAAATCAGCAAATCTCCTTATCGGAGAGGTTATATGCATATAAGCAGGTAAATTCAAAGAAAAATGCCCCTTAATTATTGGAGAATACTCTGCCTTGTTAAAAATTAATGCAAATCTCTCTACCAATGTTTCTATCCGCCCAATATCACCCAAGTTGATAACATTATTAACATCGCTCAATAGTAGGTTACGGTCAGGAGAAATAGCTTTTGAAGTGTGATTTCTAAAAAGTCCCGGGATATTATTATTTGCAAAAAAAACAGCAACAATCTGGTTTGTAAGAATCATGAACTCCTGAATCAAAATATGCGAATTAAATGCATCTTCAGGTGAGATCATTTTAACCAACCCCTCTTCCGTAGTTGTTAATCTATTATGCAAACTATAAATGGTAATAGCTCCACTCTTTCTGCGTTTTCTAAATAATAATTGCGCTAAATTATGGCTGTTCTTTAACACTTCATTATACTGATGTTTAGCAGATTCCATAATCAGTGCTGCTTTTTCATAACTGAGTTTTGCTTTATTCTTCAAAACAGTCTTTCTGATAGTTGGTGTTTTAGTCTCTCCAAGACTATCAATAGGTATAGAAATTGTTATTGCAGGTCTATTTTTTCCATGCAATAAACTCAGCACCCCTTCTGAATATTTGTGAGGAAACATCGGTAAGTTAGCATGTTTAAGATATCTTGTAAAACATCTCTTTCTAGCTTCTATATCAATAAATGAATCAGCCTTTATATTATATCCTACATCAGCTATCGACACATGCAAGATGTAACCATCTCCTTTTTCTTCCAACCAAAATGCATCATCAAGGTCACGTGCTCTAGGACCATCAATTGTTATCCCCTCAGTCCTTATTCTTTTATTATCTGTAATATTATCCATAAACCTTTTTTACTATACAATTTATAAATTATAAACAAACTTTATTAATGATAAATTGTAAACTAATATGAAAATTCAACAAAAACAAAAGATAATACCAATAAATGGTTTAAATCTACTAAATTAGATTGTACTAAGCCAAATAAAACCGAATTATAATACCCACTTGTTATCATACTGTTGTATATTGATATTTTTTATACTCTTTGTACTTAAATTTCATAGCATACACATACTCTCACCTGAAGTCTTTGTCATCTTTCCTATATAAATGGTGTCTGTCTATAAAGTCATTAAAATTTAAAAATATTCTTTTTGCGAGATTTTTACTTTACTCAAATTACTGATGCTAAGGCATCACTAATCCTCAGAAAGACAAAAATCTCATCAAAAATCTTTATTTTTCAAAAATCAAGCACTTTATAGACAGACACTAAATAGTGTTCACTTTTACTTTATTAGCATTTTTATTTTTTCTTCAACCAATTTTCTTATATTTGTAAAAATATATAGATTGATATGAAAATAACATATAAAGATGCATTCGATGAGTTAAATAACATCGCCGAAAGTTTGGAAAATGATGATTTGGAGATAGATTCATTAGCCAAAAAAATCAAAAGAGCTAATGAGCTCGTAAAGATATGCAAGGAAAAACTCCGTGCGATTGAAACTGATGTTAATACAGAATTGGATAAAAATATATAAATCTTATGAATAGTTTTGGTAGAAAATTTAGGGTTTCTATTTTTGGAGAATCACATGGCAATTCAGTTGGTGTTACTATAGACGGTTGTCCTCCTGGTATTTCTTTTACAGAGAGAGATATGCTAGATGATTTGGCAAAACGCAAAAGTGGGAAAAAGGGGACAACACCTCGAAAAGAAAGCGACTATCCAAATATCATATCCGGAATTTTCAATAACTTAACGACAGGTGCTCCAATTACTGTCATATTTAATAATAACAACACCAAATCAAAGGATTATTCATTCACTAAAGAAACACCAAGACCGGGTCATGCGGATTTTGTTGCAGAAAAAAAATACAAGGGATATCAGGATTATAGAGGTGGAGGTCATTTTAGCGGCAGACTCACTTTGGGATTGGTTGTCGCTGGGGTCTTGGCAAAAAAAATTATTTCCCCTATGAGTCCATGTGCATCCATTATTGAAATTGGAGGCAAAAAGGATTTTGAAACCGCTATTAATGAGGCGATAAAAAGAAAAGATTCTATAGGTGGCATAATTGAATGCACAACAAGGAATATCCCAATTGGATTAGGAGAGCCTTTTTTTGATTCGGTAGAATCGGTTATCTCCCATTTAGCCTTCTCCGTTCCTGCCGTAAAAGGCATTGAATTCGGACTTGGATTTGAAAGTGCAAATAAATATGGAAGTGAAGTAAATGATGTGTTTGTTGATGAATTTGGAAAAACAAAAACTAATCATAGCGGAGGTATTAACGGAGGCATCACAAATGGAAATGATTTAGTATTTAAAATAGTCATAAAACCCACTTCAAGCATTGGTATAAGTCAAAATACATATAACTTTAAAAACAAAAAGATTGAGGAGTTAAAGATTGGCGGTCGTCATGACACCTGCATTGCCTTAAGAATACCCCCTGTCATTGAGGCAATAGCAGCAATTGCTCTAGCAGATTTATTGCTATTGGGAAAGTACTAATGGTAACGATATTTCATCTGCTTCAAGTGAGTCATTTGCCAGTATTCTGCTAAAAAAGCCTGATACACTAGTGGCTATTTCTAATAATTTAAAAGATTATTCACAAGGCAGACATACAATATCTTTTGACCTTAAAAAAAATAAAATAAAGAAAGGTATTTATTTGTTTAAACTAAAAATCAACAATCAGAATTTTACTAAAAAATTAATTATTATTGATTAATTGTTGCTCGGAATAAACCCAAAAATTTTATCTTTATGTATCTTTACACTTTCAAATGTTTTTAAGGAAGCATAGCATATGGATATATATCAAAAGATAAAAGAACAACTAGCTCTATCAGGGACTAAATTGGTTTTAGTATCGAAGACAAAACCGATAAAATTAATTCAAAAATACTATGACCTTGGTCAAAGAGATTTTGGTGAAAATAGAGTACAAGAATTAGTCTCTAAATATGAATTATTACCAAAAGATATAAAATGGCATCAAATCGGGCATCTACAAAAGAATAAAGTAAAATACATTGCCCCTTTTGTCCATCTGATTCATGCAGTAGACGATATAGGTTTACTGAAAGAGATTAACAAAAGAGCAAAAACAAATAATAGAACCATTGAAGTGCTTTTACAATTGAAAATAGCAAAGGAAGAATCTAAATTCGGTCTGTCTAAAAAAGGAATTATAAAATTGCTAGAAAGCCAATCTTATCACGAAATGAAAAACATCAGGATTGCCGGATTGATGGGGATGGCTACTTTTACGCAGGATAAAATTCAAATCAAAGAAGAGTTTAAAACGGTAAAAGATTTTTTCCGATTTTTGAAATCAAACTTTTTTGCTGATCAAGGTCATTTTAGGGAAATATCTATGGGCATGTCAGGAGATTATGATCTCGCCATTGAAGAAGGAGCTACGATGGTAAGGATTGGTAGCTTGATTGTAGGTAAAAGATAATTTTTGAATACTAAAACCAACAACTTATGTTTATGAGAATATCAATCTTATTATTAATAATGCTAGGTCATACTGCTTTTTCTCAAACTACAATTGACGCTTTTGCTAAAAGAATAAAAAAGCATAGAGAAGGATATAAAAGAGATTTAATCCGAGATTTACACTCTCCTATCACAAAATATGATTTGCGGTTCATCGATTTCTTTGAGCCGGATAGCTCCTATATTATAGATTGTAAAATTGAAAGGTTAAAAGATCAAAAGTTTTTCAATTTTTTAACTTCATCCGGTAAAAAAAGAAAATACAAAAAATTCACAAAATTGTCTTGTGTGGTTAGGGACACTTTGATTGAGTTGTACACATATGAGAGCAAAAGGCTTCTCCAATCCAAAAAATACAAGGATTATATCTTTTTGCCTTTTACGGACAATACAAATGGAGATACTACATATGGGGGTGGAAGATACTTGGATCTACAACGCGATGATTTTTCAGGAGATAGTATTTCCATAGACTTCAATTTATGCTACAACCCGTATTGTGCTTACAGTTCCGGATACTCATGTGCGATTCCACCAAAAGAAAATGCTCTACCGGTATATATTGAAGCCGGAGAAAAAAAATATAGAGGTCGAAAAAAACATCGTGCACATAAAAAGGCAAATAAAAAAAATCAAAAAGCAAAACTCAAAATGCAAAAGGCAAAATTAAAAATACAAGCTGAAAAATCAATTATTAAAAAAATCACCCCCTCTAATTCTAATCAAATTAACAATAAAAGATACTTTGAACCCGGACAAGAGAAAATGAAAATAGGAAAATAGAGATTATGATTACATTTGATTTTACTGAAACAGTAATAGAAAAGTTAATAACCCACCATGTGGGAAACAAAAGGAAAGATGAAGAGCTGATATTATCATCCGACTTAAGTCTTTTTAACGAAGAAACATCTATCCATCTTGAGAAGTATTTTTTATCGCAATTCAAACCCGTAGATTTTTTCAATTTTAGTCATCCGGTCGAACTGGAAATGAATGACATGTATGTTTTAATCAGAAAAATATTTGCCAATAAAGAGTTGTTCATCGAGGAATCTATGAATATTGCCAAACTTTTATATCAACACACCAACCACCCTAACATAAAAGCTGGTGAGTTTAACGTTGTGTATTTTAGTGAAATAGTATATGAAGATGTTGTCCTTGATGCAATAGGGATTTTCAAGTCTGAAACTAATTCCGCCTATCTGCAAATGAAAAATAAAGGTGTAAATTTCAAAATAAGTCATGATTTTGGATATGACCCAAAAAAAATAGATAAAGCTTGTATTATTTTCAATATCGATGAAGATTCAGGATATAGCATCCTCAATATTGACAATGCTACGACTCAAGCAGATGCACAATATTGGATTAATGATTTCCTTGGGTTAATGCCTAGCGATGATGCTTACCACAACACAAAAGACATTTTGCATATAACCAAAAAGTTTATTACTAAAGAGTTGCAGAAAGAACATTCTGTTGAAAAAACGGAAAAGATTGAACTCTTGAACAAGACTTTAGATTACTTTAAAAATAATCAAACTTACGACAAGCAAGGTTTTGAACAAGAAGTATTTCAAAATCAAGAAATTATTCAATCTTACAGGACTTATGATGCTGAGATAAGAGAAGAAATGGATTTACCAAAAAAGCAAAGTTTTGAAATCTCAGACCAAGCAGTAAAAAAACAAGCAAGAATATATAAGAGTGTACTTAAACTTGATAAAAACTTCCATGTTTACATTCACGGTGGAAAAGACTTAATCAAAAAAGGAACAGATAGTGACGGCAGAAAATATTATAAAATTTATTATGAAAAAGAAAGCTAAATAAAATTGTGAATAATCTTAATAAAAACAGTATAAGCCTAAACAAATATATCAGCGAAACAGGAATTTGCTCTAGAAGAGAAGCTGACAAACTGATTAAAAATGGAAGGGTCACAATCAATGACCTCCCTACTCGACCCGGTAACCGAGTCAAGGCAGAAGATATAGTTAAAATCGACAATATACCGTTAAAAAACAAACCAAGACCCGTATATATAGCATTTAATAAACCTGTAGGCATCGTTAGTACAACTGACTCCAAAGAAAAAAATAATATAATAAGTTTCATTAATTACAATGAGAGACTGTTTCCAATTGGAAGGCTTGACAAACCATCTGAAGGCTTGATATTTCTTACTAATGATGGTGATATCGTAAATAAAATACTCCGAGCCGGCAATAAGCACGAAAAGGAATACATAGTAACCGTAAACAAGTATATAACAGATAACTTTTTAAAAAAAATGTCACAGGGTATCCCCATATTGGGTACTGTAACAAAGAAATGTACAGTTGAAAAAATTAATAAAAATACATTTAGAATAATTTTAATTCAAGGGCTTAATCGACAAATCAGACGAATGTGTGAATTTTTAGAATATGAAGTAATCAAGTTGAAAAGAGTAAGAATAATGAATGTCAAACTTGGCAAATTACAAACAGGACATTGGAGAGAATTAAATAAAAAAGAATTATCTCTAATAAAATCCATGGTAAGTAATTCATCAAAAACCAAAGAAGTATCTCTTGAATAGTAATTATACCAAACCGCTACCAATATGCTGATTATAAAATGTTTAATTTTTACTTCTTCATCTTCAAAAAATATTTCCATAGCTAACATCGAGTATGACTTCCATAAAAATCGCAGTAGAATATAAAATTTGAATATTTGTTAGAAAACTGTTAAACTATAAAAATGAAGAATAATCAATCAACAGTTACCCGTTAATTCATCAGGTTTACATTATAAATGTTCTGTACAACCTCATTATTTTATATTAAAAAAAAACAATTATGTTAAAATCAAATTTAATCAAAGCTTTTACTTTTTCTCTGATTCTATTATTTTTCTCACCGTTAAAATCTCAACAAAATACGATTAAGTTGGGCTTGGTGGATCTCTTTAAAATAAATATGAGCTACGAGCGAGTTGTTAACTCCAACCAAAGTTTACAACTTAACTACGCCTTTTATCGTCCCAGAAACCTTCCCGGTTTTTTAGTTCCGGATGAAATCAATGATAAAAATCTAAAAGGCAACTTTTTTGGTTATTCTATAATACCGGAATACAGATTTTATTTTAGTAAGGATGAATCACCTAGAGGTTTTTATGTTTCCGCCTACTTGAAATACAGCAATTATACTGTGAATGGATCTGATATTGTTAGCGGTGAAATTTACAAAGTAAAAGGCAGTTTTTCATCTTTTGGTGTGGGTGCTCAACTTGGAGTTCAATGGATAATATCAGATGCTTTTACGATTGACTGGTATCTTTTTGGAGTAGAGATGGATCGTGATGCATTATCTATAAAATACACTTCTGAATCAGCTGATTCTGACTTAATTGAAGTAAAAAACACTATTGAAACCATTTATAATAGTATTCCTTTTGTGGGCTCGACTTTAAAAAAACTTACAGGAATATCTACCGGCAATAATTATGTAAAAGCTAAAGTTCCATGGTTTATGCCGGATATAAGAGCAGGTTTTTCTATTGGTTATGCATTTTGATAATACAGTCGATTTGAAAAACACATTAAAGAAAACTCTGCTAATATCCTTTATATTTGGATTATTTGGTGTTACGGTTGAAGTCTTTTTTACAGCATTTTCACCTTTGTTCTCACAAGACACATTCAGTTGGTCTTTACAAGGTAATTCTTATGCATGGATGTTTATTATCTATGCATTGATAAAGCCACTATTTGATTTAGGGTATCCGTTTGTATCAAAGTTCAATATTTTGATAAGAACTTTATCATACAGTTTAGTTGTTTTTTTGATTGAATTTATTTCAGGTTTAGTACTTGAAAAACTTACAGGTAGTTGCCCTTGGAAATATGTAGACGGTCTTACTTTTTTAGGGTATATCAGGCTGGATTACATATTTTATTGGATGGTTTTCGGTTATTTTATTGAGTATATTTACTTGTTTTTACAAAAAATAATTAGATTTGATGAATGTTGAGAATTTATTGAAGATTAATGTAGCTATACCTTATCACATAGATTATAAAAATATATTCTAAATGACAAATGAACATTTTAATTTTTTTATTGATAGACTAACTAATATTGTTAATAATGAAGAATTAATAAAATTGGTTATATCAAAAAAGAGAAGAAGCTCTTCGGAATTAAGAAAGATAACCGTTACAATAGTGAGTATAAAAAAAGGATTAAGACTCAATTTTGTATATACATACAGTACTAAAGATATAACAAAAAATTATAATTTTGAAGAAGGGATCGAAATTATAGCTGATAATCTAACAAATGATTTTTACAACGCAGATGTTTTTGCAAAAAATGAAAATATAGCCCTTATTAGTTCGAAGAAAGGTAATGTCAAGCTATTGACAAAAGAACCCTCTTTTTTTACAATTGAAAGCCTTAATCATGACAAAAATAAAAAAAGGTATATACAGACAAATGATAATATATATCTCAGAGAACTTGGTATTACGAAACCAAACGGAGAAGTTTTTCATAAAAAAATAGATAAGTATAAACAAATCAATAGATACGTTGAATTATTAGCTCCAAAGCTTAAGGAAATACCACAAAAAGATTTTTTACATATTGTAGATATGGGATCTGGCAAAGGTTATTTGACTTTTGCGCTTTACGACTATCTAAAAAATAAATTAAAGATTAATGTAAAGATGACAGGCGTAGAATACCGCGAAGGATTAGTAAAAGTATGTAATGAAATTGCACATAAAGCCGGATATTCAGACCTGAGTTTTGTACAAGGTACTATTCAAGAAGTCTCTCTTGATAAAATTGATGTTTTGATCGCTCTACATGCATGTGACACCGCAACTGACGATGCTATTTACAGAGGCATTACTTCTAAATCATCACTCATCGTTTGTGCTCCTTGCTGTCACAAGCAAGTAAGGATGCAAATGAGTATAGAAAATGAAATTAATCATATTGTGAAACACGGTATTCTGAAAGAAAGACAAGCAGAAATAATTACCGATACCCTTAGAGCAATGATTATGGAGGCTTACGGATACAAAACAAGTATTTTTGAATTTATCACTACCGATCACACACCAAAGAACTTGATGATAGTCGGCAAAAGAACTGTTATAAATCACAAAAAAAGGATGTACCTAAAGGAACAAATTAACTCAATAAAAAAACTATTTGGTTTAAAACAACACTATTTAGAAAAACTTATGAATATATAGTGTCTGTATCTAGCCCCAATCCAAAATCGGGACAAGCCCATACCATAATGTCGTACCTACGGCACTCAATGTATTTTAATACTTCACTTGCTCTACCATATTATCGTCCCCAATGCAAGCTTGGGACAAGCGCCTACGGGACTTTCTTTTGTTTCAAATAAATTTGAAACACCTTCTAGGACTTGAAAGCACGCGATAGCGTGACTTCAAAGCCGGCTTAGGATTGCTTCACTTCATTCGCAAAATCCTGCGTCTTTTGCAACTTTGTCCTTTTGCCTTTGAACTTTGAACTTTGTTCTGCCAAGCTACCTCCCAGCCTCCTGTTTCTACGCACGCTCCGAAACCGGAGTAGCTCCATCCCGCACATCCCTAAAAACAATACACTTAAGTACCAAAA
>JALSPK010000039.1 GCA_026986005.1 Saprospiraceae bacterium | reverse complement strand
TGATTCTTTTATTATAAAAATCAAGCACTTTATAGATATACATTATTTAAAACTAAGGTCTTTCCATTTTTTCGATAACATATAAAATGCTATCACAGCGACGGCAGTAAATATCACTCCCATCATGTAGTCCGCGTAAAGATAGTAAGCAAAGGAAAACAGTACTCCATACACACCAACACTAGAATAAATCATAGCTTTTATGGCTTCAGGAACATCCCAAAGCTCCTTTTCTCGCAATTCTCCTTCTTGCAATAACTCTTCTTCAATATCTGTCCATCCCGGTCCTCCCGGTCTTACTAGTTTATAAAAGTCTTTGAGTTTCTCTTTGCTGGTAGGCTTACTTACAAATGCTACTATCATCCATCCAATTGTCGTTAATCCCACACCAAAAATCAATTGTTTCGCAGCAGACAATTCAGGCAAATCAAACCAATGAGCAACATAATCGGGATAAATCATTGATATAAAAACAGCTACAAAAAATGATATTATCATTGCTGCTAACTCCGTTACAGCATTAATTCTCCACCAAAACCATCTCAATATATAAAGCAATCCTGTCCCTGCTCCTATCTGCAAAATAATATTGAAAGCCTGAAGAGCATTCTTTAGCATCAACGCCAATATTACCGCTAAAACCATTAAAGACACAGTAAATATTCTTCCCATCATCACCAATTCCTTTTCAGAAGCATCTTTTTTAACAAACCTTTTGTAAAAATCATTGACAAGATAAGAAGAGCCCCAGTTCAAATGAGTAGATATCGTTGACATATAAGCCGCAATCAAAGCAGCTACGACAAGTCCAATAAATCCGGCAGGCAAAAAACTTAACATTGCAGGATAAGCCAAATCGTGTTTGATCAACGCAGAATCAATATTAGGAAAATGCTGTCTTAGGCTTTCCAAATCTGGAAAAACTATAAGAGAAGCCAAGCCTACCAAAATCCAAGGCCAAGGTCTTAAAGCATAATGCACAACATTAAAAAACAATGTAGCCTTTACCGCTTCCTTTTCGCTTTTTGCAGACAAAATCCTTTGTGCAATATATCCTCCACCGCCTGGTTCTGCACCCGGATACCATACGCTCCACCACTGTATCAATAAAGGAAGAATCAACAATCCCAATACCGCATCCCAATTATCAACACTTATCTCCGGAATTAAATCCAATTTACCTTCAAGCGCACTATTGTTCATCAGACCTTCAAGTCCACCAATATCAGGCATATTAATCACAATTATAGCAGCACCAACAGCTCCAATCATAGAAATTATAAATTGAAAAAAATCTGTCAATATAATCCCTCGCAAACCACCAAAAGTACTATACACAACTGTGATGATAGCAGCGATAGTTACCGTTTTAATCGCAGACCAGTCCAACATTACCGCACCGATTTTTATAAGTGCTAATGTCACGCTTGCCATAATCAAAATATTGAATAATGCTCCAAGGTATATAGCTCTAAACCCTCTTAAAAATGCAGCTACCTTACCGCTATATCGAAGTTCATAAAATTCTAAATCAGTCATCACCCTTGATCTACTCCATAATTTGGCAAATATAAATACTGTCAATACCCCGGTTAAGAGAAATGCCCACCAAACCCAGTTACCTGCTACTCCATTTTGTCTGACAATATCTGTAACTAAATTGGGCGTATCACAAGAAAATGTCGTTGCCACCATTGATGTCCCCAACAACCACCATGGCATTGATCTTCCAGACAAGAAATAATCAGCTGAACTTTTTCCAGCTTTTTTTGATGAATAAAGCCCTATTAAAAGAGATAAAACAAAAAACGAAATAATAATAACAAAATCAATAGTTTGTAATAACATAATTTGCCATTTTAAAAGTTGATATTAATAAATGCCCCATAGAGTATAGAAGCGACATTTCAATTGATTGTGTAAATATAATTCATTACATCAAAATATCAAGTTTTTTAACCTATAACAATGAAATTTACACAGAAAAATCAATATATTTGCTCGTGCACGGTCGATTTCATGTAAAATATCAATCCACTTACTATCTTTATATATAGTTTGATAAAAAACAAGCTTTTTATACCGTCTAATCCAAATCACTTAGGCTCAACACTTCTCCCACTCCATATCTACCTTTTGCATCTTTTCCAATGGCAAAGACCTCATTAAAAGGATCATGTTCTAAGAAGAGGTAACTTTTTTCGTCAATAGCCCTATCGTAAAACCATTTTCTTTCTGCTAAGGTATCCAAAGGCCTTATATCGTATGACATTACATAAGGCAATCTAACATGTGCTGTAGAAGGCATCAAATCAGCCATATATATTAGTTTATGACCGTTATCCATTTCAAATTCTGGTATCAACATCGCCTCCGTATGTCCATAATAAAATCTAAAATTGATCTTATCCATCCATTTATACTCCTTCTTACCGTCAATCAACTCTATGACATTATTTTCTCTTAGGGGAACAATATTTTCTTTTAGGAAACTAGCTTTTTCTCTCATATTAGGATTAATAGCCCAATCGTAATGCCTTTTGTTAGTCCAATATTTTGCATTGGAAAAAGTAGGTTTAAGAATATTATTAATATCATACTTTACGGCACCTCCTACATGATCGAAGTGAAGGTGTGTAATAATAACATCTGTTATATCTTCAGGATAAAACCCTTTATTTTTCAAAGACAAAAGCAAGTCTGAATTACCATGAGGCTGAAAATGCGATCTGAACTTATCATTTTGTTTATCTCCCATCCCGGTATCTACCAATATAACTCTATCTTCATGTTCTACAAGCAGACATCTCAAGGCCCAAGTACACATATTATTTTCATCAGCAGGATTTAACTTATTCCACATTTTTTTTGGTACTACACCAAACATTGCACCTCCATCGAGTTTAAACTTACCCGTTTCTATCGTATGAAATTTCATTTATTTTTAATTTTAATTAAACAATTTTGATATTAATTCACTATTCATTTCTTCACATTTCTTATGGAAAAATTCATTTGTATGCTCATCATACGAGTAATCTTTGCTCCAATCCTCAAAATTATCAGCTAATTCTTCAATTGCACACATAATTGCATCAACCTCCTCATTTGTCAAGGTAGGATGAATCGACATTCTAATCCAACCCGGTCTAAATGATATAAGCCCCTGATTAATTTTATCTGTAATTTCATGAGATTTTTTTTCGTTAATATTGAGGAGATAATGACCATAAGTACCGGCACAAGAGCATCCCCCTCTAGTTTGTATTCCAAATCTATCATTCAGCAATTTTACTCCCAAATTGTAGTGTAACCCATCAATATAAAATGAGAACACCCCAAGTCTTTTTTTTATATTATCAGCGAGAAGGTGAAGGTTCTTTATACTTAAAAACCTATCCCAAACCAAA
This sequence comes from Saprospiraceae bacterium, assembly GCA_026986005.1. GTDB lineage: Bacteria > Bacteroidota > Bacteroidia > Chitinophagales > Saprospiraceae > JADJGA01. The sequence goes on along the minus strand of JALSPK010000039.1, from coordinate 1,118 downwards.
TCCACTAACTCTTCCTCTCTTTTCATTATGTTGTCAGTCCCCATTTCTTCCTTCAACTTTATCGCCAAAGCCGCCTTTATAGTCTGTAAAAACGGAGGTGTTCCCCCATCCTCTTTTAGTTCAATATCATCATGATATTTATGATCTCCCCAAGGATTTGTCCAGTCTACAGTACCTCCTCCGGGATGATCAGGAACTTTATTGTTATACAAAGAAGAATTAAAAATCAAAACTCCGGACGATCCCGGACCACCTAAAAATTTGTGTGGTGAAAAATAGATTGCATCAAGTTTTTCCCCTTCATCTTTAGGATGCATATTGACATCAGCATAAGGAGCAGAACAGGCATAATCAACGAAACAATACCCATTTACAGAATGCATGATCTTTGCAATTTTATGTACAGGCACTTCTATTCCCGTTACATTGGAACAATGGGTGATAGAAGCGATTTTTATTGGTCTTTCCTTGTATTTTGTTAATAATTCTTTTAAGTGTACCAAATCGACCAATCCATTTGCATTTGGATTAATTAATTCAAGATCACATATAGTTTCGAGCCAAGAAGTCTGATTAGAATGATGTTCCATGTGAGTAATAAACACTATTGGTCTTTCATTTTCTGTAAATTTTATTTTGTCTATTAATTTTTCATGAACTTTAAGCCCTAATATACGTTGAAATTTATTTACTACACCTGTCATTCCTGCACCTGATGCTATAAGAATATCATCATCATATGCATGTACATGTTTTTTTATTGCGGTTTTCGCCAAATTATAAAGTTTAGTCATAGTTTTGCCCGTCACAGTAGTCTCTGTATGTGTGTTTCCCAACAATTCTCCCATTTCAAGCAATTTAGCTTCTATCGGGTGGTACAATCTACCACTAGCTATCCAGTCAGCGTAAATAATCCTTTTCTTGCCAAAGGGTGTATTAAAATCTTTATTAATTCCAACAATATTATTCCTAAACTTTTTAAAATAATTTTTCATTTTTGTTGTTATTTTTTAGTATCTGTCTACAAAGTCATCAAAAATCTTTATTTTTCAAAAATCAAGCACTTTATATACAGACACTATTTAAATCCATTCATCTAAATATTTAATAAAAATCTT
>JALSPK010000038.1 GCA_026986005.1 Saprospiraceae bacterium | reverse complement strand
CTCATGGCTCAATTCCGAAATTTATATCGGAAATCCTACAGATATGCAATGTGCAAAACTTGCCAAATGCGTGGACAGGGTACTTGTCCATTATTATCGCACTTCAGATACATATAACAACGGCAATTCTATTTACAATTACAAAAAACAAAGACTTCCTGCTCTTTCGGATTCAGTAGACTTTATCCATGTGATGCCGATATTCAGCGGCGGAGACAATTTTATGGGACCCTGGCTTGAGACTCATCCCGAAAGTCAGGCATACCACACCTGGCTATATGGAAAAAATGCTTATGATGACGAAACAGGAGCATGGAAAAACAAAATAAATATAGACGGATATATTTGGTTTAAATATACGGCGATGTACGATACTACTCCCCCTCCCCCACCGGGTTTAAGCGGGAAAATGGCATTTCACAGCTATACCGACTATGCTACCGGGGACGGACAGCTTTATATTTATGATTTTGATAAAAACACATTGACCAATATCAGTTCATCCTGGACCGGTATAGAAAATACCATAAACCCTCATTTTTCCCCAGACGGGAAATATCTGACATTTATGGCTTGGAATCAGGGTACAACAGACTGGGATATTTTTCTTTGGGAAGTAGATTCGAGTACAAATCCTCAAAATCTAACTCATCCGAGAAACAACAGGGATGAAGACCCTAAATTTACCCCGGACGGGAAAAAAATAATATATAAAGAAAGATATTGGGACATTGGAATGTTCAAATATCGTTTTCAGGAAATGGATTTCAGTGGTAATATTGTCAATACGATCGATCCTCCCGGCGATTTTGAAGTATCAATGCCTTTTTATACTCCCAATAACAAAAATATCCTTTATGCAAAAGGAAGTGGTGCCAATTCCGCTATTTATTCCATACATCCCGATGGTTCGGGCAATACAGCACTGCATGATTCAACTTCTATACAACAATATTATCCAACGACAATAAACAATAAAAAATACGTTTATACCCGTTGGTTAAGCAGCGACAGGCATATAGACCAACTTTATCAGGACGATGGTATTTCTGCAAACAAATTATCCTTTGTTGATACATTTGATTATTCCGACGCATTTTTTATTAAAAATAATCTGATACTATTTTCAAGTACAAGACCGGGTGGAAAAGGAGGTTATGATCTATACATCGGTGATACAAACACAGGAGAAGTCTGGTCAATGGAGAAATATTTCACGGGAATAAACACCACAAAAGAAGAACTTGGAGCCAGCTATATTTTACCTAAAAAGGATAAACCTGTCACCTCTCATTTCATAGCGGTTGACAATATAGGATACAGACCGGATGATGGTAAAATAGCTATTTTGCGCAATCCCGTTACAGGATATGACTCCGGTGAATCTTATACACCCGGAAATTCATATCAAATAAAATCATATACAGATAGTTCGGTTGTATTTACGGCATCTCCCGTATCATGGAAAAACGGCATTACTCATGACCAATCCGGAGATAAAGTATGGTGGCTTGATTTTAGTGGATTCAATACTCCCGGAGATTATTTTATTACTGAAGCCGGAAAAGATACGGGATCTTATGTTTTCAATATTAATGAAAATGCATACGATAATATATTGAAGGAGGCTTTAAGGACTTTCTATTATCAACGCTGTGGTATTGCAAAAAAAATCCCTTATGCCGATAGCAGGTGGACGGATTCGGCATGTCATCTTGATGTCGAACAAGATACGGATTGCAGATTAGTATCCAATCCCGTACCTTCTACATCTAAAGATTTGTCAGGAGGCTGGCACGATGCCGGGGATTACAATAAATATATCAACTATATCGATGTTGCCATTCACGATTTATTATCCGCTTACGAAGAGAATCCCGGTATCTGGAGCGATGATAACAACATTCCTGAATCCGGCAACGGCATTCCCGATATTTTGGATGAACTGAAATGGGGTTTGGATTGGATGCTGAAAATGCAATTGAATGACGGGTCTGTAATCCATAAGGTATCCGTAACTCAGTGGGGCGAAGATACAAGTCCGCCGAGTTTTGAAAAATTGCCACATAGATATAGTGCCGCATCATCATCGGCAACTATCAATTCTTGCGGAGTTTTTGCTCATGCAGCAATTGTTTTCAAGTCAATAAACAAACCTGAACTACAATTATTCGGTGACAGTTTGAGAAATGCCGCTTTAAATGCGTGGAACTGGATTGATACACATCAAAGCACCATTGCAGATACTTTTGACAATACGGGTTTTGTCACTCCTGCCGTTGAAGATTCCCTTTATACTAAAAAAGCAAATATTACTGCAGCAGCAGCTTACTTGCTGGTATTGACCGGAGACACAAGCACTTATAGAACATATTTTGACAATCATTATCAAAATACTCATTTATTTCAATGGGAATATATTTCTCCATGGGATAAGGACCCCCAAATCAATGATGCATTATTGTATTATAGTATATCACCTTATGCCACACAAATAGTGGTTGACAGTATAAAAGACGAATACCTTACTTCTATGTTGAGTCCGTATAATAATCTTTCGCCATTAAAAAATTATAATGACAGTACGGATGCTTACAGGGCATATATCGAAGACTATACCTGGGGAAGCAATGCTACAAAAGGATATATCGGGAGTTCGTTTTCCAATCTATGGGAATACGGTATAGACCAGGCTAATGTATCAAAACACAAAGATGCGGCATTGGGTTTTGTGCATTATTTTCACGGCACAAATCCATTGCGGCAGTTGTATTTGTCCGTATTGGAGGATATAGGCGGTGAAAATTCCGTTCCGGAGTTTTACCATGAATGGTTTCAGGATAGTACCGGTTATGATAATTCGGATACCTCTTTGATAGGTCCCGCTCCTGGATTTTTAACAGGTGGACCCAATCCGGAATATGTTTCTCCGGGACAAGGAACAATAGAACCTCCGGAAAATCAGCCTGATCAAAAATCATATTTTAATTGGAATAGTGTTGATGACAATTCATGGGAGATAACCGAAAACCAGGATAGATACCAGAGCGCATATATCAAACTTTTATCACAGTTTGTAAGCTCAAAAAGAAATCCGTTAGCAGACGAATATTTTGTATCCACTTCCGGTGATAATAATAATCCCGGAACATTACAATTGCCCTGGCGTGATATTGATTATGCCTGCAATAATGCTACTCACGGTAGCACTATCAATGTGATGACAGGTATATATCACGAACAAATAAGTGTTGGAGTGGATAGCATTTATGTACATAATTATTTGGGACAAAACGTGATTATCGACGGTAGTAATATAAACTCGGGAGCTATTATCTCAATTGTCAATAAACGAAATGTTACTTTTGATGGTTTTGAAATACAAAATAATATCCATAATGATGCCCAGGGAATTCTTATTGATGATGAATGCCATGATATTGAAATAAAAAATTGTAAAATTCACGATATTCATTTTTCCAACAATTCCAATGACACTGCCACAAGCAATACCAATGCACAACCCTTAATAGTATTCGGTTCTTCTACAAATGCAAGTACCAATATAAACATCATAAACAATGAAATATATAATTGCCGGCTTGGATATAGTGAAGCACTGGCTGTGAACGGCAATGTGGATACTTTTTTGATATCCGGCAACACGGTACACGATGTGACTAATATCGGCATTGTGATGATAGGACATGAGCAGACATGCAGTGACCCTGCTCTTGATCAAGCCCGAAACGGTATTTGTAAGGAAAATATCACATACAAATGCCATTCACCTTATGCTGCAAATGGAGGAATATACATTGATGGAGCTAAAGATATTATCGTAGAAAGGAATACTTGCTACCGCAATATCTGGGGAATAGAAATAGGCTGCGAGCATACGGGAAAAAGTGCATCGGGAATTAAAGTCAGAAACAATATTATCTATCGCAATGGCAAATCGGGTATTGCTTTTGGAGGTTATGATTATCCCGGAGAATCCGGCAAAGTTACGGATGTATATATCTATAACAACACTTTGTTTGACAATGACACATTGAATGATTACGAAGCGGAACTGAATATCAGTTACGCTGAAAACTGTAATGTAAGTAATAATATTATTTTCGCTAAAAACACGGATAATCTGGTGGTATTACAATATTCTACCACCTCACCGGTCAATGTCAATCTCGACAGCAACCTTTATTATCATCCTGTTGGAATAGATGATGTGGAATTTGAATGGCAAAATACATCGTACACGGGTTTTAGCAATTGGCAAAGCGGCACAGGGCAAGACATAAATACTATTTTCAGTAATCCTGATTTAGCAAATGTTTCATCGTTTCCACCGGATTTGCATTTGACAAGTACATCACCTGCCATAGAATCAGGAACAAATAACGGCTTAAAAACTGACCGTGACAGCATACCGAGACCTTTATTATCAACAATAGACAAAGGTGCTTATGAATACGGTATTTATTGGACGGGACAGATTAGTCACGATTGGCATACAGCTGGAAATTGGTCAAACAATCTT
>JALSPK010000037.1 GCA_026986005.1 Saprospiraceae bacterium | reverse complement strand
GGTATACTTTTGGTGATTATTCTTTTGTTATAAATACGTTTTCTTTCAATTAAATTGCCCTTTCAGGGCGTTGATATAATATATTGTCATTATCTCTAGCATTCTGCTTGGGTTGAATTGATTTGGGCTTTTAGCCCGTTGCTGTTGGTTTACATCTCCAAGGCAAAGGCCTCCCGATCTCTTCGTAAAAAATATTAATTCAAATAAGTAGCAATTATTTAATCTTAGAACAATATTATTAACTTTGTCACGTAATTAATGAGATTAAAACGAAAGTATCAATTTGAAAGTGGTGAATTTATTTTTATTACTTTAATTATTATAATATAATATAGTTTGGAAAATATAATCTTACAGTATGATAGTTGGTATATAGCTTTGTGTCTATTGCTTGGTATCCTATATGCATCTTTTTTGTATTTCAAACAAAAGAACCTTAAGGATAAAAATCCTATTTTGGTATGGAGCTTATCCATTTTAAGATTTCTTACTGTTAGTGCTATTAGTTTGTTATTACTTTCTCCCCTTTTCAAATTTATTAGTGAGCAAAAATCCAAGCCTGTAATAGTTATTGCTCAAGACTATTCTGCATCTCTACAAAATTCATATACTAGTGAGAAGCTGAAACAAATAAACAGTAAAATTCATGAGTTTAAAGCAAAGTTAAATTCCAAATATGATATACAAGAGTTTGCTTTAGGTAGTAACATATATCCCGGATTGAAAGATTCTTTTAATTATAAAAGTACTAATATATCCGGATTTATTGATTATCTTAATCAAGCTTTTGGTAGTGAAGAATTGGCAGGCGTTGTACTTTCCACCGATGGTATATACAATGAAGGTAAAAACCCTGACTATCTGGATATGGAATTCAATGCTCCGATATACACAATTGCCCTTGGAGATACTACAGAACAAAAAGATGCAAAGATCAGCGAAATTTATTTTAATGATATTGCTTTTCTTGATGACCAAATTGCAATTAAAGTCGATATACAATCTAGAAACTACTCAGGTAAAAAAGCAAAATTGGCATTATACTCTGTAAGTGACAAAGGCAAATTGAATTTAGTTGACAGTAAAAGTATTAGTATTGATAAGGATGTTTTTTACAAGCAGCTATTCTTTTTAGTAAAAGCTGATAAACCCGGAAATATTCATTATCGTTTAGTTATATCAAAAATGAAAAATGAAGTTTCTTATAAAAACAATATTAAAGATATCTATATTCAGGTAATTGATTCTCGTATTAAAATATTATTATTGGCAAATAGTCCTCATCCCGACCTTGGTGCGATAAAAGACATTCTAACTTCCAATAAAAATTATGAATTAGCTATAAAATTTAAAGCGGATTCTTACAAATCGGAACTCTACGATTTGATAATATATTATAATCTTCCAAGTGATTATTTTAACATTACTCAAATACAACAAAAAGCTAACAGATTACATATTCCTGAGTTTTTTATTTATGGTTCTCAAACAAATCAAAATAAATTTAATTCTTCACAAAATCTTGTTGAAATAAAAGGCAATTCAACGTCTTCAAACGAAGTTCAGGCTATTGTTAACAAAGATTTCAAGTTATTTCTAACAGATGATTTTGCTAAAAATGGGATAGATAGATTTCCACCGTTATTAGCTCCTTTTGGAGAATATAAAGTCGCACCCGATACTAGAGTTTTGTTGTATCAAAAAATTAATAAAATAGAAACGAAATATCCTTTATTGATAACAAATACAGGAATAAAAAAGCGTATGGCTATTCTGCTCGGTACGAATATTTTTAAATGGAGGTTATTTGATTACTTACAGCATGGTAATATAGATGTTGTAAAAACACTACTAAATCAAATAACACAATATCTTACCGTCAAAAAAGACAAAAGCCAATGGAGAGTAAAAGTTGATAAAAACCTTTACTATGATACTGATCCTATTCAAATCAATGCTGAATTGTATAATGACAATTTTGAATTAATCAATAAACCTGAAGCATTTATCAAAATAATTGATGCAAAATCTAAGGAATTTGATTTTGTATTTACAAGAACCGACAATAGCTATTCACTAAATACAGGTCAATTTCCGGCTGGCAATTATCATTATATAGCAACTGTTAATTATAATGGAAAAACATTGACTAAAAAGGGTGAATTTGACATTCAAGCTAAAGATCTTGAAAAGTTTGATCTAGTAGCAAAAACAGGAGTTCTCAAAAAATTATCCTCAAAAACTGACGGAAAGATGTATTTTGATTCTCAAATTGACCAATTAATTTCAGACCTCAGTCAAAAAAATGCAAAACCAATTATATACTATGGTAAAAGCACAAAGAAGGTAATTGATTTTAAATGGCTTTTCTTTTTGTTTTTATCACTACTAACTATTGAGTGGTTTATTAGAAGGTATAATGGAACTTTTTGATAAAAATAAAAATTAACGAATGGCGAAATACAGGCTTTTAAGTACAGAAGAATTAACACAATTGGAGCAGATATTCATCAATTTCTTAGCTGTAAACTCAATAACTGCCCAAGATTGGAATAAAATAAAATCTAATGACATCAACAGAATGAATTTGCTAATAGAAGAATTTAGCGATGTCGTTTTTGAAAAAACGCTTAACAACGTTACGTTACTTGAAAAAAGACTAGCTAATAAAATATTAATTTATAAAATAACCGAAGATAACATATTATTGACAGGGATAGAAGTGGATGGTGATAATCCCTTAGACTTTAGAAATGAATTTAATCTTGTAGATTTGAATAAACTATTTTCAAATCCGGATTTGGAATTATCATTTATCGAAGGGACAAAACCATTTTTTGAAGAGAAAAACAAGGAGGTTTTTGATTTGATGGAGTCCGGTGCAATGATATCACAAAATGATGTTTTGTACAAAGCATTACATGAATTAAAAAGCAATTATTCAGAAGAAGAATAATCCACTAACAATAATTGATATTCTACTTTTTTCTGTTTGAATTAAGAATAAACCCTTTTTTAACAAAATTGAAAATTGAAAAAGAAAAATGAGATTGATTTTGGGGTCAGCTTGATTCACAATGGTTCAGTTGTTATTAAATTATTGGTAAAAGTTCATTTCTCTTAAAAAATATTTCAGACTCAAAAATGAATGTCTGTATATAAAAACAAACATTTCATCTATTATTAAAATGTCAATATATGAATATTTAGTACCTTAGCCATTCTAATACAAAAAATATGCCTAAGTTCAAATATATAAATTTCAATTTTAAAAATAGAGCTTTTAGAATTTTCCTGCACATACTGTTTTGGATAGTTATATTATTTACTATTATAAATTCTACTAATGGAGAATATTTTTTAAGCTTTTCTTTGGTAACGGAGTCTATAAATTTGCTTTTCTACATATTTATTGTATATTTTAATATTTATTATTTATTTCCAAAATATCTTAAGGGCAAATCACTAAAGATTTATATACCTGTGTTAATCCTTAGTGTATTGTTGCTGACTCCTATCAAAGGTGCTGTATTGTATATGATCAATTACAATAATGATTTTAATAAAAAACAAATATTGTTCAATTTGCATTACACATTCCTTACTACTTTCTTTATAGCAGGAGTTTCTACAGTTTTAAAAATATTAACAGAATGGGTAAAGTATCAAAGAGAAAAAAAGAAATTGGAAAAAGAAAAATTACATTCGGAATTAAAATTTTTAAAATCACAAATCAATCCTCATTTTCTTTTCAATACTCTGAATAATGTTTATTCTTTGGCTTTAGTCAAATCGGATAAAACACCGGATGTGATACTTAAACTATCGGAAATATTGAGATATATGCTTTATGAGTGCAACGTCCCAAAAGTCTTATTAAGTAAAGAAATCAGTTATATTAAAAATTATCTTGCTTTAGAAAGGTTAAGACAGCGAGAGGATGTCATTATAAATTTTAATATTGAAGGTAAAATTTCAAATGAAATGATATCTCCATTATTGTTTACACCTTTTCTTGAAAATGCTTTCAAACACGGCATCAATAAGGTGATTGAAAAGGCCTATGTAAATGTATTATTAAAACTAAAAGGAGATCGTGTTTTGTTTGTAGTTGAAAATGTGAAGCCTGAATTTACACAGGAAGATTTTAGAAAGAAACAAGGTGGAATTGGTTTGTCAAATGTAAAAAAAAGACTTAAATTATTATATCCCAATAGATATACTTTGGAGATAGAAAATACAAAATTTAGTTATAAAATAGAATTAACCATCGAATTAAATAATAAAAAATAAAATTATGATAAGAACAATTATTGTAGACGATGAACCTTTAGCATTACAAGTACTTGAAAATCACATTAGCCAATTTCCGAATATAGAATTGGTAGCCAAATGCAAGAATGCAATAGAAGCAAATAAAATCCTAAATGAAGAAAACATTGATTTGATATGTTTGGATATTAAGATGCCTCAAATATCAGGAATTGATTTTTTGAAATCTTTGAAAAATCCTCCTTGTGTTATATTCACTACAGCATATGACAAATATGCAATAGAAAGCTATGATTTGGATGTAGTAGATTACCTACTTAAACCAATTTCTTTTGACCGTTTTTTCAAAGCGATAAACAAAGTTTCAGAAGCATTAAGCCTCAACCAAGAATCAGGTACTCATGATGATTATTTTTATGTTAAAGCTGACAAAAAGCTTATCAAAGTAAAATACGATGACATATTATATATAGAAGGGCTGAAAGATTATGTTATAATCAGAAAAAACACCTCAAGAGTAATCACACTTCAAACGATGAAAAGCCTAGATATGAAGTTGCCTTCAAAACAATTTACAAGAGTTCACAGATCTTTTATTGTTAATATCGACAAAATCAATTCCATCATGGGAAATATGATTGAAGTTTTGGAAAAGGGGAAAGAAAAACTTATACCTATTGGAAAAAACTATAAAGAAGATTTGATGAAAGTAATTGAAGGTAAGAGGATATAAGTATTTTTGATATTGATATAATATCATCTATTTGGTGTCTGTCTATAAAGTGCTTGATTTTTGAAAAATAAAGATTTTTGATGAGAGTTTTGCCTTTCTGAGGATTAGTGATGCCTTAGCATCAGTAATTTGAATAAAGAAAAAATATCGAAAAAAGATAATTTTTAAATTTTAATGACTTTGTGGACAGACACTATTTAATGTCTGTCTATAATAAAACACAAGATAAAATCGGTTACCGCTTTTTTAATACGTCAAGTGCTTTTGCTATAAAAGGATCATAATCAACTAGCACTTTACCTTCAATATTTTTACCAAATAGAATAAAACCTATTTTAGATTTTAAATGTTGTTCAAACAAAGATTGGTCTTTAATATCAACCATTTCCAAATCACTCAATATTGTTGAATCTATTTTAATTGTAAATTCATTAATAAACTTTTCCTCGTCCATCTTCAATAATTGCCTGTGACTATGTATGTATTTGACACTCCATTCAAGGAAAAGACTGTCTTTTTCCCAAAATAAGTAATCAATTTCTAAATGCCCAGAATCATTAACTAAAGTATCGGGATAAATCCCACTACCTGACATCAAAGGTCTATTTTTATTCAAACTATAGAATGTATCTTTATTCTCGTATTGAGAGCTCTTTAAATCAACGTAATTAGAATCTAGATTTAATTGTTTTTGAATTGATCGTCCTGTTGGAAGATAGTAATTAGCAATTGTCAACCTCAATGCTCCACCATTATCTAAATCGAATTGTTCTTGAACTAATCCTTTGCCAAATGATGGTTTACCTACTATTGTTGCACGGTCATAATCTTGGAGCACTCCTGCCATAACTTCACTTCCGGAGGCACTATTCTCATTGATAAGTACCACTACATCTCTGATAGTATAGAAAGTGCGCCCACTTGTTTTTAAAATGTCTCCCCTACCATCCTTATATACTGTCTTAACCATTAACAACTTTGAAGTATCAAAAAACTGATCCAGTATTTTGGTAACCTCCCTTAGATAGCCTCCGGGATTATTTCTCAAATCAATTATAAGTTTACCTAAGCGGTCATTAGAGACATATTTTTCTATTGTCTCCATAAAATCACGATAAGTATATTTAGTAAATTGACTAATTGAAACATATATTATCGAATCTCCAATAATAAAATTCTTGTCTATAGAATTTTTCTCAATCTTTGAAATTTTTACCGTAATCGGCACTATTTTTCTATCTCGGTTGACTATTAATAAATCCAAATCTTTTGAATTATACTTTTGAATTATCTTTCGAACACCTGTAACACTCTCTTTTCTACCTACGATACTAACATTACCCAACTGAAGTATCTTATCCAATGATTTTATTCCTGCCTTCTCCGCAGGACTTTTTTTAATAACGTTTATTACATTCAAAGTATCATTAATAAACATACTTTCTATACCAAGTCCGGTAAAATGGCCTTCCAGCCTATCTGAAATACTTTTATACTTTTTAGGGGCAATATACTTAGAAAATGGATCAAGTACACTTACTGCTTTTTGCATCAAAATATTAGAAATATTTTTCGTGTTTGTCCTATACAAATATCTATTATCAATCAGACCAATCACTTCTTCGATACTTTTCAAAGACTGATTATTTTCCTTTTTGATTTTGCTAACCAAGTTGACATTCCCCGTATTATTCAACCTATATCCAACTAGCATACCAATTGCCAAAACGATTGATAATAGCAATGGTTGTACTATATTATATTTACTATCGCTCACTATATAAATATTTATTTTTATTCATTTTTGCAAAATAATACTAATTTAAAGTATATTTCTAATAATTATCAAATTTCTTTTTATATTTTTGAGCAGATTTTAGGAATAGAGGGTAAAAGTATACTTTTCTCTTTAAATTATTTTATCTTTATTGTACTAAGCTTAGTTAGTTTTTTGTGATATTAACCCAAAATTGATCACAGCTTAGTTTAATAATTGAATACAACTTATTTTTAATATAAAAAAAAATACAATGAAGGCTTATTTAATATTATTTATTTCAACTTTTAGTATGATTACAATGGCACAATCTCCTATTCCATATATTCTATACAATTCTAAAGGAGAAGTTGTTAGTTTTGACAAAATGGCAAAAAGAATGTCAAATACTGACGTGGTTTTATTTGGCGAATTGCATAATAATTCTATAAATCATTGGTTACAACTTCAATTGACAAAAAAACTTTTTTCAATGGACTCTACCTTACAATTAGGTGCAGAAATGTATGAATCCGACAACCAGCTTATTCTAGATGAATACATGGGTGGGGTGATACGAAAAAGTTATTTTGAAAAAGAAATGAGAATGTGGAACAATTATAAAACTGACTACAAACCTGTTTTGGAATATGCCAAAGAAAACAAAATACCCTTTTTTGCAACTAATGTGCCTAGGAGATACGCTGGCTTTGTCGCTAAAAACGGCTTAAAAGGTCTTCAAGAATTGAGTCCCGAAGCAAAAAAATACATTGCTCCCCTACCCGTTCCTTTTGATACTTTAGCTCCAAATTACGATGAAATGATGAATATGGATACCGGACATGGAATGGGCATGAGTGTTGAATTTGTAGAAGCTCAAGCAATAAAAGATGCTACAATGGCGTATTTTATAAATAAAAATCATAAGAAAGATTATACTTTTCTTCACTTTCAAGGAGATTTTCATTCAAAAAACCACGGAGCAATAAGTTGGTATCTTTTAAAATACAATCCAGGGTTGTCCATACTTACAATATCAACACAGGAGGCAGACGGATTGGATTTTAAAAAAGAATATAAGACTTTAGGGGATTACATCCTGGTTATTCCCGAGGATATGACGAAAACTTATTAATACTTTTTATTGTTTGGTTATTGAACTCTATAAATTATCATTAACATGAATTATTATAAATTCAATCGTTTTTTAATATTGTTTTTTACAATATTTTCAATTAATTTTTCTCTTGCTCAATATGCCGTTGTAAACCACAAAATGGAAGTGAAAATTCAACCTGAAAATGCTCTTCTAGATGTAGTAGATACAATGGATTTAAGCGCCTTTGAAGGAAATAGGATTCCTTTTTATTTAAATTCATCATTAATCCCCTACTCCAATAGTAACAATATTAAACTGTCAAAATCTGATAATAATGGATCTAATGGAACAGATTTAGGGATGGATAGAGATATTGATAACAAGAATTTGGATTTGACAAAATGGGAAATTCTTTTTTTGACAGACTCTAAAGAATGTACAATTTCTTACAAGGGAAAAATAAAATCATCTCTAGAGCAAAGCAATGACAATTATCAAAGAGGATTTTCCGAATCACCGGGTACCATAAGCACTAAAGGTATTTATTTAGCAGGCTCAACGTATTGGATACCCTCTTTTCCCAAGCTGTTGTATACATTCAATCTAAATGTACAGCTACCAAAAGATTGGAAATCCGTATCTCAAGGTGAAAGAACAATATTAATCGATAGTAATCAACTTCACTTTGACAAATGGAAATGCCATTCTCCTCAAGAGGAAATTTTCTTAATCGGAGCTAAATTCAAAGAATATTCATTCAAAATGAACAATGGTATTGATGCGATGGCATTTCTTAGAAGTCCTGATGAAAGTCTAGCAAATAAATATATGGAAGTAACCGAACAATACATGGATATGTATGTAAATTTAATCGGAAACTATCCTTATAGTAAGTTCGCATTGGTAGAAAATTTTTGGGAAACAGGATATGGCATGCCTTCATTTACTCTATTGGGAGAAAAAATTATTCGTTTCCCTTTTATTCTTCATTCTTCATATCCACATGAATTGCTTCACAATTGGTGGGGTAATAGTGTTTATGTTAATTTCGATAGAGGTAACTGGTGTGAAGGATTAACAGCATATATGGCGGATCATCTGATTAAGGAGCAAAGAGGGCTAGGTGACAAATATAGAAGATCAACTCTTCAAAAATTTACTGATTTTGTTAATAGTGGCAATGATTTTCCATTAAGCAAATTTATAAATAGACACGATGGTGCTAGTGAAGCTATTGGATATGGAAAGGCACTAATGATGTATCATATGCTCAGGATGAAAATAGGAGACAAAAATTTTATTAATGGATTGCGACAGTTTTACAATAACAACAAGTTTAAGTCTGCTTCATACAATAGTATAAGGATAGCTATGGAGGAAGTTTCCGGTGTGGAATTGAAAAGTTTTTTCCATCAATGGGTTAAAAGAAAGGGAGCTCCTAAAATATCTTTGCTTAGTAGTAATCTTGTCGTAAAAGACAATAAAAAACAACTTTTAGTACTATTGGAGCAACAATCCAATGGAAATCCTTTTTCGTTAGATATACCTATTTACATACAAACTGATAAAGGTGTGAAAAAAGAACTATTTTCGATGAACAAGAAAAAGCAAGGGCATTATTTTGATATTGACGGCTCATTGCTAAAAGTCACTGTTGATCCATTCTATGATATATTCAGATTGCTAGATCCTAAAGAAGTTCCGCCAGCTTTGTCAAAAATATGGGCAAGTAAAAAGAATGTGATTATACTTCCTAAAGAAGCTAATAATAAAAAAAGCAAAATCTATGCGGAATTTGCCCAATCTTGGATAGAAAATGATAAAGATGAGTTTAAAATAGTATTCGATAGTGATTTGACTGCTTTGCCAAAAGAAGAAACCGCTTGGATTGTAGGATTTGAGAATAAATTTGCTAAAATCGTAGACAATCAGTTGAAAACCTATAATTCCATTTTCAATCAGCAAAATATTACTCTTGCAAATAAAAAGATATCTAAATCAGAAAAAGATTTTGCAATAACTGTTTTTGATCCTAAAGATTATAAAAAACAGATTGTTTTCATCTCATTAGATAACAAGGAATCGATTCCGGGGTTTGTAAGAAAGTTGCCTCATTACGGCAAGTATAGTTATTTGGCATTTGAAGGAACAGAGCCTACTAATATAGTCAAAGGCCAGTGGCCAATCTTTGAATCGCCTTTAGAAAAAAGTTTTACCGATAAATCTATTTCAACCATAAAAGAAGAAAGGAAAGCATTGGCAAGCTTGAAACCTGTCTTTTCCAAAGATAGAATGATGTCTCATATTAATTATTTGGCATCAAAAGAATTAAAAGGTAGAGGTCTAGGTACAGCAGAACTGGATCTGGCTGCAGACTATATCGCAGGATTATTTAAGAAATATGGATTAAAACCAATAGATGACACCTACTTTCAAGAGTTTAAATACAAATTTAAAGAAAAAGGAAAACTCAAATTAAAAAATATCATTGGCATTATTCCCGGATCAGACCCTGAATTGAAAGAATCTCCTGTTGTATTATCTGCTCATTATGATCATTTGGGACTAGGGTGGCCTGATGTTCACATCGGGGATGAGGGCAAAATACATTATGGGGCTGATGATAATGCAAGCGGTGTTGCTATTTTACTGGAAATAGCAAAAACTTTAGGAAAATCATTTAAACCAAAAAGAACAATAATATTTGTCGCGTTTACAGGAGAAGAAGCTGGACTGATAGGTTCAAGGTATTTTATTAATAATATAAAATCTGATTTCACAGGTAATGTATTTGCTAATGTAAATTTGGATACAGATGGTCGACTATTCGATAAAAAACTTATGGTTTTGAATGGAAATACCGCTAAGGAATGGAAATATATCTTTATGGGTACTGACTATACAACAGGAATAAAAAGCGTTGTGATAGAAAAAGAATTGGACTCAAGCGACCAATTTTCATTTATAGAAAAAGGAATTCCTGCAATTCAACTTTTTACCGGAGCTCATCAAGATTATCATCGCCCAACAGATACCCCTGATAAGATTGATGGAGAAGGGCTTGTCAAAGTTTGTACAGTAACAAAAGAAGTTATTGAATATCTGGCAGACAGAACTGATAATATGCCATTTACAGGAAATGCGAATAATATGAATAAAGAGAATATTAAAAACAATTCTAATAATAAAAAAATAAGACGTGCTGCCACAGGTTCGATTCCTGATTTTGCTTATAAAGGAAAAGGAGTGAGAATATCAACTGTCATCAAGGATTCCGCAGGAGACAAGGCAGGGATAAAAGAAGGCGATATCATACTATCGCTAAATTCAGTGATTACGGATGATTTAAAACAATATTCAGATGAATTGAAAAAATATAAACCCGGTGATATTGTTACTTTGAAGATAAAAAGAAATAACTCCGAAAAAAATATTAAAATTAAACTAGGAGCTAGATAATTTTATATCAATTCAATATATAACAAATCTAAATAAATACATACCCTTGATTTAGAGCCCTATGCAGATCAAAGGTTTTTTTGATTTATATTATCAAAAATCTATTTAATTTATTTTCGTAACTTTGCAGTAGAATCATATTATTGCTAAAATCCAAACATTGTATGCTATTTTATGATTTTATAGATGTGAATGCAATATAATTTTGTTATATCAAATAAAACCAAATATGAAATTCAAATCAACAACAGCAGAAGAAGCTGTAAAAATGATAAAATCAGGAGATAGGGTTTACATCCAAGCTGCTGGAGGCGCTCCACAGATTTTGATTAATGCTATGACGGCAAGACATAGAGAGTTGAAAAATGTCATCGTTTCTCATCTACATATAGAAGGTGAAGCTCCTTATGCTGACCCTAAATACAAAGATAGTTTTTTTGTAAATTCATTTTTTATAGGGCCTAATGTAAGACATACTTTAGAAGCTGGAAATGGTTGTTATACACCTGTATTCTTAGGTGAATTACCTGTATTATTTAAAAGAAATATTATTGACTTGGACATTGCACTTGTTACAGTATCTCCTCCTGACAAACATGGTTATTGCTCTCTAGGAGTAACTGTTGCCGCCACATTAGGAGCAATCGAAAATGCTAATTATGTTATTGCAGAGGTCAATTCCAAAATGCCTAGAACTCACGGAGATGGAATTATCCATATTTCTGAAATAGATGCGGTAGTTGAAGTAGATAGAGAACTAGAAAACCATAAAGTTGTCGAACCAAATAATACTGAAAAAATCATCGGAGACTATATCGCTGAAATGATTGAAGATGGTAGTACTTTACAGATGGGAATTGGTAATATACCTAATGCTGTTTTGAGCAGGCTTCACAATCATAAAAACCTGGGTATTCATACGGAGATGTTTTCTGATGGTGTAGTAGACCTTATTCTTGAAGATGTGATAAACGGGAATAACAAAAAAGTAAATCATGGCAAAGCAGTTACGACATTCTTATTGGGTAGTAAGAGGCTATATGAGTATGTTGATGATAACCCATTTGTAGAGTTAAAGGAAGCTGATTACACAAATAATGTTGGTATAATTAGCCAAAACCCAAAGGTTGTATCAATTAATTCGGCTATTGAGGTTGACCTTACCGGTCAAGTCTGCGCAGATTCAATAGGGATGAGAATGTATAGTGGTGTCGGAGGGCAAATGGATTTTATTAGGGGCGCTTCATTGAGCGAAGGAGGAAAACCGATAATTGCACTACCTTCAATCACAAAAAAAGGAAGAAGTAGAATCGTGCCATTCTTACAACCGGGTGCAGGTGTGGTGACGACAAGAGCTCACGTGCATTATGTCGTTACCGAATATGGAGTTGCCAATCTATATGGCAAATGCATAAAACAACGAATCAAAGAATTGGTCAACATAGCACATCCTGACCATCGTGAAACAATTGCAAAAGCGTACCATGATCAGAAGATGTATTAATAGTATTTTTTTAAAAAAACAAAAAAACAGCTTCAAAATGAAGCTGTTTTTTTTATTACAATTTAAATAGTGTCTGTCTATAACTTAATTAGTTTTCTAACACCTACTTGATTTTGACTTTCCAGTTTTATCAAATAAACGCCTTCTGTTACACTATTTAATTCAATATCTAATAAAACATCTGAACCTTCAATATTATAGGTTTTAATAGTTTTTCCGGTCATATCCATCAAGCTGATTACGCCTTTTAATTTACTTGTAAAGCTTAAAGCAACTTTCGTACTATTATTAGCAGGATTTGGATACAATTCAAATTTGGAAATAAATTCAGGATCATTTACCGCTGTTGTTTCAATTGTAAAACTAAGTTCCTTAGTACAGCCATTAGCATCTGTTATTACTATTGAATACTCTCCGACATCCAAATCCTTTTGATTTTTGTCTGTAGAACCATTACTCCAAGCATATGTGTAAGGAGGAGTACCTCCTGTAACTTCAACCTCTATTGATCCATCCTTGTTATTGCCATTTGTTGCAAATACATTAGATGTTACCTCAATTGGAGAAGGTTCAGTAATTGTAAAGTTTTTTACTATAGAATGATTGCCTTCATCTATTAATGTCATTGTATATTCTCCCGCACTTAAACCACTTAAACTAAGCCCTGTAAATGTTGTACTGTTCGGACCAGACCATGAAGCACTATATTCACCAACTCCTCCTGAAGGACTAATTGTAATACTACCATCATTAGCGCCATTACAGCTAATATTTGCTACTTCATCAGTAGATGAAAGAGCTAAAATACCAATCACTTCAATCTGTTGACAAGATGTATCAATCCCACAACCATTTTCTAAATAATGACATACTTCATAAGTTCCATTATCATTAAAACTAAAACTTACAGTGTCTCCTGATGCAGTATTTGCACCTGATTCCCAAGTCGAAGTAGCACCTGTATTCGTATTGCCATATACTGTCACTATATTGTAATCCACACTGGATGTAAATATAGCATCAGGCATTGTCGCTCCACCTTGTACTTCAATCGTATCGGTAGCAGCACAACCTGTATTTGAATTATTTACAGTAAAATAATACGTTCCTGCTTGATCTACCGTTGCAGTTATTGTATTAGTAGCTGAAGTAAAATGCCCGTTTGTAGTAGTCCACTGGTAAGCTATACCTGAACCCGAACTAGATCCTGTTGCATCCAATGTAACACTAGATACACCGCATCCTAAAACTGCAGGAGTTTGAATAGTAATTACAGGATCATTAGCATTATTTACTGCTTGTGCATAAGCTACTTCATTGCATCCATTAGTACCATAAATTGTATATTCGTAGCTTCCGGCAATACCGGTAGTCATACAAGAACCATTTTCACCTGTAGCAGACCATACAAGACTATCATAATCAGAAGTTACGTTCACACACAAAGTAACTGTGGTAACATTACAAGTCAAAGTATCGTCTTGGACGGTATATTGAGGTGCATCATTATCCGCAACGACAACCACAGATTTTGAAGATGAACAATTTGTAGTTGTATTATTCAAAGTGAATAGATATGTTCCAGCTTGATCAGCGACTGCGATTAACTCATTAGCTCCGCTTACTATGTTACCATCAGTTGTTGTCCACTCATAAGTATAATCGTCACCATTGTCAGATTGTGATGCATCAAGTTGCGTTGTTGTAACCGCACAAGTTATATCTGCCGGTGTATTGACAATTACAGAAGGAAGTCCTCCTCCGTCAATTACAGATGTAGTATCTCTTGATAGACAGCTATTGCTTTGATCGAGGACCTCAATAACATAATCACCAACAGCATCTACAGTAGGTGTTGTTGTAGTTTCGCCTGAAACAATATGACCAGTCTCAGTCGTCCAACTATAGGATATATTTGAACCGGAAGCAGATGCTGTACCATCCAATTGTACAGATGTCACACTACAAGTTAATTCTTTATCTGCTCCTGCATTGGCATCAGGTCCAACAGTACCATCTATTACAGCAGTTTCAAATGTTTCACAATCATTATAATCTTTGATACTTATCGTATAAGTTCCGGCAGGCAGATTATAATAATCCGATTGTGTAGAATAGCCATTACCAATGTTATATTCATAATCGTCACCTGTACCTCCATCGCCCCACATTATTATTGCACCATTTGCTTGACTACAAGAAGCACCCTCTGTATAAAAATTCAATATTAATTCTTCAGGTTGTTCCACTTCAAAAACTTTTACTTCTGTGCAATCGTACTCATCAGTTACTGAAACAGTATACTCTCCAGCTGACAAATCGTAAATATTTTGAGAAGTTTCTCCATTACTCCACAAATAAGAATAGCTGGGAAGTCCACCCGATACACTTATCTCAATATATCCGTCACTTCCACCATAACACTGCGCAGGCTCAATTACATCTTCTTCGATTACAATAGGATCATCATTTCCTCCAACATCAACAGTTTTCACTAAGAAATATCCATTTTGGTCTGTAACGGTTACTGAATAATTTCCCGGAACTAAACCGTCAAGATCTTCAGTAGTGGCTCCTGTATTCCATAAAAATGAAAGATTCCCGTACCCTCCCGTAACGATCATATCAATAGAGCCTTCACTGGTAGCACAGATATCATCAGTAACATCAAATGTCATGTCTAATTCAAATGACTCATAAAGCCATGTCTCCCATTTAGCAACACTACCTTGTCCTACCTCCCATACTGTTTTATAATCAGCATTTATAGCATAAAGTGTGGGATAATAAGTGACATCATAGTCACTTGTTATACTCGAGCAATCCCCACCTGAAGGGCTAAAAAACGGAAAATTCACACCAGCCATCCAATTCCCTTTATTGCTTCCGCTATTACACCCGGGAAGGTCACAAAGACATTCAACATTTGTACTACAGTCAGCTTCAACATAAAAAACCCTGATTGTATTATCTCCATCAGGACCGTGGTCATTCCAAAGAGTTTCCAATACCCCTGATTGATGATAATTCCAACAAGGTCCACACCATACAGCAGAGAAATCTATAACCACGTGTTTCCCTGCATTTAATTGATCATATAGATTCCAAGTTGGTCCCCAACCTCCTGATACATCACATCCATCAGGAACTTGATCCAGAGTCCAATCTTCAGCATTAGCACCAAATGGTAACTCTCCATAAGACTGAAAAGAAAATAAAGCAAAAAATAAAACTAAAATAGTAAGTTTTGTTCTCATTTGTAAGTAAGTTTAATTAATTAATTAAAGAAATAGTTAACAATAATAATTTTGCCTGAATGATAAAATAATTATATTTCAAAAAAATGTAAAATTCAAAATTAAATAATTCTAATGCTAGTTTTTTTAAATAAAAAAAAATAATATTACTAATTTTTAAATTATTTAATAACATATTTTGACATTACAATTTTTAAAGTGTCTATTATAAAACAAATATAAACTTTAATAATAAAAATAAAAATATTATTTAATAATTTAAAATAGAAATGTCTTTTTGCGTCATTTTTTTCTTTGTTGGGCAGATTAAGGGCAAAACTTTTCTACAGCTTTATTGTTTACAAATAATAAAACAATGAAAAGTCATGAATAATAATTTCAATTCCATAAATTCATTCGATGAACTACACAGTATAATCAGTTCTGAAGAGGGTATTGTAGTATATTTTTCACATGAAGAATGCAATGTTTGTAAAGTGTTAAAGCCAAAAGTAGCTGAACTTATCCAAGACAAGTTTCCAAAATTAAAAATGGTTTATTCAGATACCGTAAAGGTACCTGAAGCTGCAGGTCAAAACCGTGTTTTCGCTGTTCCTACTATTATTGTATTTTTAGATGGGAGAGAGTATGTCAGAGCTAGTAGAAATATTAGCGTGGAGGAATTGAAAAGACAGATTCAAAGACCTTACAGCATGATGTTTGACGATTAAAAAACAGTTTGTATTCAATTACACCTACTATCATTAGCCCTTTATAATCCACCTAATGATCTCAAATGTACTGACGGGGATACTTCTCCTCATAGTAAAAAAAACAAGTGAGGAGGAAAAGTACTTGTAAACTTTAAATTTTGACATACAGTTTAAGTGTTATTAGTGAAAATGATTCACAAATATTCCATACCACCTCTCCAAAATGCAAGAATAATCCAAGCATAAACTCACATATGCAATAATAGTCCAAGTATTTGACAAAATAGTCCAAGCCGTTTTACATGCTTTAGTATAATTTTGCAATATGAAAAATAATTAAACTGCTTTTAAGTAAAACAATTTATTTTTAAAATCATAAATTTTAATTCATGAAAAAAAA
>JALSPK010000036.1 GCA_026986005.1 Saprospiraceae bacterium | reverse complement strand
ACACTCACGGTATTTGGAGATAAGCTGTATTTTGTTGGCTATTTACCTGATTTTGGATCAGAGTTGTTTGTATATGATCCTGAATTGAGTAGGAATTTTCCTATTAAAATCACAGTTCAGCCTCAGCTCAAAACAGTATGTGAAGGAGAGAATGTAATGTTCACGATACAAGCGGAAGCAGTAGCGAAAACATTTCAATGGAAAAGGGATGGATATGAAATTTTTGAAGGAACTGATGATACTTTGATTTTATCCAACGTGACCTCAAATGATAAGGGAGAATACATCTGTGAAGTAAAACTGGGAACTACTACTGTAACAAGCGAAAAAGCAATCCTCACCGTCAATGGAAATATCCAAATCACCACCCAACCGCAATCACAAGATAAAAATCAAGGCAAAGAAGCAAAATTCAAGGTGGAAGCTACAGGGGCTATCAGCGGTTATCAATGGCAAAGGGACAACAGCCCTCTTTCTGACGGAGGTAATATATCGGGTGCTACTACAAGTGAATTGACCATCTCCGATATCACGACATCCGACAAAGGAGAATACAATGTGAAAATATCAGGAAAATGCAATGATATGACATCGGACAATGCCACATTGAAAGTGCTGACAGCCACTATTGATATAGCACGCGATCCGGTAAGTTTGGTTTGGTATGCTACCAAGCCAAACTTACCGGATAGTAATATAAAAAGTAAAAAAATCATAAAATCACATAAAATCAAAATGTCATGAAACTCAAAACAAATCTTAGATTTAACCCGCTACACATATTTTTTGCATTGCTGCTGATATTAGGTAGTGTCGGGGTGAGTGGACAGGATAATTATTACAATTTGGTTCGGCACTATTCAGGATATGATGTGAATACACTTGAACTTGATACTATCGCAGCTAGTGTTTCATCTACTATTCCTGTCCCTGATGGAGATGAAGAATTTAAGGTGTTTAGTTATGATTTCTATCCTGTAATGCCTTATGTAGATGAAGAGGAAGGTTATAAATATCAATTTTCAACCAGCGAATCTGAGTTAAAAAGTAGCCATGATTATTATTTAGCAATTTACAAATTCTTTAACGGCATGGCAGTTTTAGGATATCAAGTTGATTTAAAACTTCCTGTAGTTTCGGCTTTTGATACGCTAACAGGAATAGAACGGGCTGCATTGGAAGGATATATTTTGAAGGAAATTAAAGATCAATATAAACAAAATCAGAACAATTTTGATGCCGAGAAGAAAGGTATTTTAGCTTTAAAAAATGGGATTAATAAAATATTGGGGAAAAGTTTTGATGAAAAAATGATGAATCTTGCTGGGTTTACTAAATTAGAATTAGATCCAAATATGCAAATACGAGTTTTGGAAGGTGATGATTATGGTTCACCTACCGGACGAAAAGAATCATCATCGACTTCAAGAAGTTCTAGTCATATAACTGAATTTTCTAAAATTATATTAAAAACTGGATCTGGTGTTACAATACTCCGTTAACTATTACTGTAAGACGTTAAATGTCAGCAAAATAAGTGTTAAATTATTAGGTTAAAAGCCTAAATATCATTATCTTAGATGATTTTTACCAGAACTCATTAGAAATGATTTTCAAAGCTAGCAACAAATACAATGCGCTGATATACAGAATTATGCGCAAGATACCTAATATAAACAAACCTCAGCGCTTTTTTTTTATAGAGATAATGCTGCTTTTCCTTAGTATTAAGGGCCGTTTTAACTTTTTACAGTTTGGTCGGTACGGCAAATACACGGAACAAAGATACAGACAACAATTTGAAAAACAATTTGATTTTTTGAAATTCAACAAAGAATTAGTATTGTCCCATGCCAGTTCTCATCTTGTGATCGCTTTTGACCCTAGCTACATAAGCAAATCAGGCAAGAAAACGCCAGGAGTGGATAAGTTCTGGTCAGGAGTTGCAGGTCAAGCAAAATTTGGTCTTGAGATAGGTGGGATTGCAGCAGTAGATATTGACAATAAGACAGCGCTTCATCTTGAAGCCATTCAAACCCCTACATATAAAGATTTGGAAGAAAAAGAAATGTCTTTACTTGATTGGTATGCTGATGTAATTATAAGTAGGAAGGATAACTTATTATCAATGTCAAAATATCTTGTTGCTGAGGCATATTTTTCAAAGAAACCTTTTGCTGACAAAATACTTGGCTGTGGGATGCAACTTATAAGTCGTTTCAGAAATGATGCTGATATAATGTATCTATTCAAGGGCAATCCTACAAGAAAAAAAGGCAGACCTAGGAAATACTCAGGAAAAGTAAATCTAAAAAGCATTGATAAAGATTACTTTGATAGAATTCATAAAGATGGACAAAGCATTATATACAGCGCTATTGTTTACAGCAAATCATTGAAACGAAATATTAAATTGGTTTATGAGCAATCAATTGGAAAGAAGAACAGATCATATCTTTTATTCTTTTCTACAGATTTAAATCTTGATGCACTTGACATTCTACGGTACTATAAAAACCGATTCCAGATTGAGTTTCTTTATAGAGATGGCAAGCAACACACCTGGCTTAATGATTGCCAAGCAAGAAGTGCGAATAAATTATATTTTCAATTTAACGCTTTACTCCTTGATAGATTTATTGATGTGTTCGCTATCCCTGCATACAAAATTAAAAATACAAATCATATACGCAAACTCATCAACTTCGGGAAAATTGCCGCTTAATAATTAACGGAGTATTGGACATAAAACTGCTACCATATATTGCTGATGTGACTGTAGTAAGATATCCTGATGGTGACAATGAACTTGCAAATAAAAAAGCAGCAACTGTTGCTTCCTATGGTGGTAACTATATAGGTGAAACAGAGGATAATCCGGGAGATCCATTTGGATCAGAAGCACCGAGAAAATTTCATCCTTCACAATTTTCATTAGGAATTCCAGGATTGGAACAAGATATACTTAATTGTGATAGTTTAGTATTGGTAATGCCTGATATATGTGAAGGTGGCATGATAGAATGGTCTTCAAACAATGGTGGCAAGATACTAAGTGACTCAGTCAATGTCACTTCTATTACTACCAATGGACTTGGCTCATATTCTGTAATGGTGAAGTGTTTTGGAGATTGTGTGCTATATACGGAATTTGATGTGGATATGGGTGATGATAGCCAACAATCCTCAATGGTACAATCAAGAGTTAAATACAAAAATGGTGTAAAGATAAACCCAATTGACAGAGAGATTGACAATAGACTATCAATAGATAAATTAAAGAAACAACAGTTACAAGTATATCCAAATCCGGTTAATGATAAATTAACGATATTGCTTCCGGAACAAGGAAATTATTATATAATCGGAAGAAATACTTTGGGAGAAAAAGTGATAGAAAGTAATTTTATTGGAAATTATAGTGACCTTAATACATCTTCGATAAATAGCGGAATGATAATATTGGAAGTATTTAATACTGATAATATTGACTACTATAAAACGGTGAAAGTACTGATAATGCATTGATAATACTTGACTGTAGTAAAATTTTTGTTTAACTTTGTAGAAAATATAATGAGATGAAAATATATATTTTTATTACTGGTTTTGTATTATTTCTTTTTTCGTGTGATAAAAAACCAGATACTTATGTCACAGGTACGGTAGTGGAGTATGGAACTCATACTCCAATTCCTAATGCAAGATTAACATTTATAGCAGGCAAAAGCAATGGCTTATTTGAACCACATGATGAATGGTTTTTGGATACAGTTCGTACTGATGCTAACGGCAAATTTGAATTTGGTACAGATGAAGAGGCGAGTTATTTCAATATAACAAGTGCTAAAAAAGATGGTTTCTACCCAATGCATGACCCAGAGTTTTTCTATCCAGGCAGTGAAGAAAACTTTGAGATAGTACTTGATCCTTTTGCGTGGTTGGAGATAGAAGCTATTGATGTAGATAGTATAGAAGGAGAATATATTCTATTCGACGGGACTTATTTGAAACAATATACTCCATTAGAAGATTACTTTAAGACTATTGATGACGTTAAAGGTAATCGATACATATATATATATATATAAACTATCAATTATCCGCCAATTTTTCAAGACTCCATTTACGTTGAGGCTCAGGATACTGGATTTTATCAGATACTATATTAAAATTTCTAATATATTTTATCGTATTAAGAGAAAAACAAGAGATAACAAGAGATAACAATAGCTATCGCATCATACTGGACTTAGAATTATATTTGCCTATTTTTATGACTATTTAGTGCCGCCATCGCTTCTCTATATTTAAAACCCTACGGTTTTTGCCCAGCACGATGGATAGCATGACCGTTATGCCTTATAAAGGCAAATTATTAATATTATTTTTTAACAATTTAAACGGTTTATTATGAAAACAAAATCATTAAACATTCCAAAATTCAGAACAACTGACCCGTAAAAATTAAAAGAATTATAAATACCTGAAGATAAGGTAAATAATTTATTTTATATTTTTACTGTGTAAATTAAGAATGACCCCTTTTTAGAATAATATAGATAGATACTAAGTGAAAAACAATAATAATTGTGAAGGAATAAAGTATAGAAAATAAAGAAAATTCAGAGCAACTTCCCCTAAAAATTGAGGTAC
>JALSPK010000035.1 GCA_026986005.1 Saprospiraceae bacterium | reverse complement strand
TATTTATTGTCTTAAATATTAGTTTATTCTTTTTTGTTACTTTTCCTTTGCCGCTATTGCCTTTCATATCAACATAACTATACGACACACCAGGCGTCCAGGTATGCAAAAAAGGCTCATGCAATAATTCCGTGCGTTTGTGCAATAAGTAATAGCCGTTTGCATTGCCGGGATCCGGAAGAATCAAAGAATTTTGCGAAACAGGGTATCCAAAACCGTATTTACCAGTACAAAAATCCTCCCAGGATTCTCCATAACTGATACTATCTCCTCCCTCCATTATATGATGTGTGCGATCTGCTATAGCACATCCGTTGGAGTACATCAACAGATTGCCGGCCTTGTCACTTATACTAACACAATTTGGCCCCATAGCAAATGCAATAAATCCTGTATCTACAGAGCGATTATTATCAAAATCAATTATATCGCCTCCACGTATATCAACTAAATTCAAACCCATCACCCAATTATAATCTCTTTTGTTTTGAGAAATTACACTTATCACATTTACCAATAAGATTATTAATACCAATATTTGTTTTCTCATATTCATTTGTTTTTATTCTTTAGATAAAAGACTTACCAAGTTTTGGAAACTTGGCAAGTCTGCGTTTAGATTTATTTGGAAATTATTAATTTCTCAGTAGTCTGCGTTCCTGTATTGGAAATGTATTTTATAAAATATACTCCCGATTTATAATCTTCTGTACTAACTTTAAAGCTATTTTTTGTATTATTCGCTCTAAATACGCGGATTACCTTACCTTGCAAATTGACAATGCTTATTTCTCCAAATTCACCTTTTGGTATATCAATAGAAATATTAAGCTCATCTATTGCAGGATTGGGATATACATTCAAAAAACCTCCAAATTGTATTTCACTTCTTGGTGTCAAAGGTGCCGAACTGCATTCCTCTATGCTTGCATACCTGACATTCTCATATCTGCTCATTATGCTTCTCGCCACAAATACTCCATCCCCAAATTCAGAAGGACAATATTGCGCCACCTCATCTGTATATTCATACTGCTCCGGAGTAAGCGAATCGCTTTTGATATAATCCAACTCTATATTGTACATGTTAATCAATACTTTCAGACATGAATCGCTTACGGTAATCGTTGTAATAACATTTTTGACACTATCTATCTTTTGATCATCCGATACTTTCTCCGCAGCAATCAAAGTATCACTCTCCGATATTAATTGTGTTAAGTAATTCATTTTCATATTCCATTCATCTGTGTTCACATTGCCCTGATCATACATATCATCCAATTCGGATTGAGTATTTACTATATCGCTATACAACTGGGTATCCGCTGATTCCTGTATCAATATATTGGCTATTGCAGAATCCACCTTTGCTATTTGCACCAATACATTATCTCCGTTATTGTCAAAAAAGCCTAGACAATCATCAATTAATTGTCCTTTCTTTTTAAGTAGCAACAATTTTTTAAAATAATGGTACTTCCAAATTGCTTTTTTGCAATCGTCAAATACTCTTGAAGTATCTATTGTCAATATTTTGGTGATAAGATCTTCACATCTGATAGTATCCGGATATGGATCTACTACTATTCCTGAACAAGAACTCTTATTCGTGGCATTTGAATTATTCCAAAACCAATCATTAGTCTCAGGGTAAATGATTTGCGGCTTAAACCAAGCGCCCTGATTAGAGTTCACAAGAAATTGTGACCAACTTACATAATCAGCAGGAGAATAATTATAAGCTGTGCCACCATTATCACTGAACCATTTATTGCCCCAGCCTATTAGATTGGGAAAATCACCTTGTTTACCGATTACCGTCGTTGAAGATACAACGGCGTTCCCAAGTACCAAATCTCGGGCATTGTTATAAAATCGATTACCATCAAGGTAGCTGTTATCGCAGTCATCAAAAAAGTTAATACCGCGTTTGAAGTCATGAGTTTCATTGCAAGCAAAATCACCGAAAGAGGTATAAGAGAATATTCCAATATTTTCACCATCGCATCCCGGACCATAATCTTTCATATAATTATCAACAACTTCCACCGATTTTGAATCCTCCAAATGAATAGCATCTGTACTAATTCCATTTAAACCTTGAACGGAAATAGTATTTTCTTTTATTGAAACATCATTAGATTTTCTGACAAATATCCCTGCTTCATTTGAATGCATTGTAATGTCGTTATCTATAACACTAAAATAATCCGAAGACTGTACGCTTATTGCCTTAGCTGCACTGTTATTACCTGCTATTTCAAGATCGTTGTTATAAGCTTCAAAAGCAACATTTGGAGCATATCTATTACATGAATTGATATCTATTGCAATATCGGTAGCAATGATTTTATTGCCAGATAATTCAATTCCATAAACATTGGTCCACCTTACAGAAATCCCAATATTTACATTATTCATGAAATTTCCTTTAGCTACAATTGGTGAACCACTAGATGATATACCCCTATACGAATTCTCAAATATATTATTTGATACGTTTGAATATTCTAAAGCATTAAGTAATTTAACTCCGGAATTAGACCAAGAATTACTATTCCCGATATTTTTAAACTCACAGTCCTCAACCCGGACCGCTGAATACCATCCAAATACACCATTTTTCAAGTTGTCAAAAACATTACCACTTAAATAGGCATATCCTTCATTATAAATTGTAATTCCATAAGATGATTCTCCTTCAAAATTAGTATCGGTAGAAAACGTACATCCTGAAACAAAAATATTGTCAGAATTGATTTTGTCCGGTAAGCCAACCAAAATAGCGGTACTATTATTATTAAAAGTTGCTCCTCTCAAATTTACTATAGAATTATCACCAGCCCATATTGCTTGTGAAGCATCTTCGATTAAACTATACCCGGTTACATTAATAATCGCGTTATCTACAGATATTCCACGCCACATTGTTCCACACCCAAAGATATGGACACTATTTAAAGAAAGTGTTGTATTGGGACGAACTCTTATTGTTGCGTAATCCAGCATTTTTATATTAATCCCATCAAAACAAATTTCCTCTCCGGGTTTATCTAATAATAACGTTCCGCCAATCACCATACTGTATTGCTGTCCAAAATTGCACAATTCATCCAAAGTGCTAATTCCTAATTGATAAAGCACATCATCTATCGTGTGTTCTCCTCCGCTTGAAAGATCTACTTCAAACGGACCATCACAAATAGTCTGTGAATTACCAATGACATTAATGTTTATTGATAACATTATCGCAAATAAGATTTTAATTAAATTTTTCATAAAATTTCGATTTTGTAAAGATAATAAAAATTGTCAAAAATTCAAAATGTTTATTAATGAATATATATTGACAATCTTATTCTCTTTTTAATTAAAAAAAATAAATTTATAAGAGAATTTCCATTACCTTTACCTCCCACGATAATTATGTGGGAGGGTCTGTGATAAATACAAGGTTCTACGAAAACCAAGATTTAGCGGTAACAGACTCTCTTTTTTTACTTGCCCTGCTTACTATAAAGCCTCACGGGGACTTTTTCTTTCTCTTGCCTACAGACAAGCTCTACCATAATGTCGTACCTACGGCACTCAATGTATTTTAACACTTCACTTGCTCTCTACCATATTATCGTCCCCAATGCAAGCTTGGGACAAGCGCCTACGGCACTTTCTTTTGTTTCAAATAAATTTGAAACACCTTCTAGGACTTGAAAGCACGCGATAGCATGACTTCAAAGCCGGCTTTGTAATTCACCATTATTTCCTTTTGTCTTTGTACTTTTGTCCTTTGCCAGAGGGAGCAACGTTGATAATTTCTATGAAATTCATGATCGATTTTGTTTCAAATAAATTTGAAACACCTTTAAAAGGCCTCTGCCATATTTATAGGACATGGTATTCTTTTGCATAAATCCTTGTTAGACTTACCAAGTTTTGGAAACTTGGCAAGTCCCCGGTATTAAGAACGGTGGATCCGCAGACACCACCTTATATGTTTTTTTGAAGTCTAAAAATTCGGTTTTTGGAAAAAATAATCTTTTTAACCTGAAATAATAAAGTGTGTGGGGGGGAGTAAAAAAAACGATAAAAACAATTATGATGCCCTCGACAATTTCAATCAACTTATTTGTGTTGCTTCTACCCCCTATCTTTTTCTTTAATATCGCGAAAGAAAAATATAAGGGGGAGCGCAGTGCATTGAGCATTGCAGAGGGGGCAGTGTGGCTAATTTCTATGAATTTCTTGATCGATTTTGTTTCAAATAAATTTGAAACGCCATTTAAAAGCCTCCATCGGAAATTAAAGAACGGAATCTTAGTTGAACCGGACTTTGAATGGTATCGCAAATTTATTTGCGATATAAAATGAGTGACTTCTTTTGTTTCAAATAAATTTGAAACACCAATTAAAGACGTCGCCGTATTATATAATTTAACTATTAGCCGTGTAGCCGTGTAGCCGTGTAGCCGTGTAGCCGTGTAGCCGTGTAGCCGTGTAGCCGTGTAGCCGTGTAGCCGTGTAGCCTTGTAGCCTTGTAGCCTTGTAGCCTTGTAGCCTTGTAGCCTTGTAGCCTTGTAGCCTTGTAGCCTTGTAGCCTTGTAGCCTTGTATGTCTGTCGCGGTAATCATTTTTATCATCTTTACAAGTGCAAATATAATACCATTTTATAAATTAC
>JALSPK010000034.1 GCA_026986005.1 Saprospiraceae bacterium | reverse complement strand
AAGAATTATACGTTAGATATAGTGACACCCGGTGATTGTCCACCGGCAGAAATAAAGCTTATGGTAAATGGTCAAAATATCAATGTCACTTGGTGGGATGATGCTACTGACAAGGAACGTACTGTCACCTCAGCAGGAAATTATGCTCTTACGGTAGTAGATAATGAGACCGGATGTCCTTATGAAGAAGAGTTTTCAGTATCAAATGATATATTTCAAGATACTGATGGAGATGGGTATTGCGACGATGTAGATTGTGCCCCTTATAGTGCTGAGATAGGTGGACCGGGTAGTCCTTGTGACGATGGTGATCCCGGTACTATCAATGATGTACACGATGAAAACTGCAATTGTGCCGGAACACCAAATACTAATTATATTCCAATAACCAAGGATGGTGTTTCAGAAGAATTCGTAGCTCCGCAATTTGTAAAATCACATCCCACTGACTGTGATAATAGTACGGGAGGGACTATTGTAGAACAAGAACCAGTAGCCTATGTTAGTGGTACAAAGGCTAGGGTGAAAGCATGCTTTTTGACAGATTGTACTCATTCTTATTACATAAGAGGTTTAGGCGAATATATTAGTGTGAATCAAACTTCTGTAAGAATTGAATTTCCAAAGCAAATGGTAACACCCAGCCTAGGACAAGTTGTATATGACTGGCGAGATGCATCTATTCCATTTGTTTTACATAAAGTGAAGTATTTTGAAAAATTTACGATTCAATGGCAGGTTTCTGAAGATGGTATGAATTGGTTGGATATAGATGAGAGTGTTAACCCGTTGTATGTTACCTATAATCCTCCTGAATTAGTTAATGATCAACCAGGGTATGCTTGGTTTCACACTTTACTCAAGGTGGGGTGTGAAAGTGCTGAAGATCAAACGGATCCGTCATCAATAATTAATGCGATATGGACGAAGCTAAAGACAAAAACCATAATCGCTGCTGACAATAATAAACCCCTTTTCTATTACAAAAGCTGGGACTGCGTTAATCTTACAACAAGGGATTTACTCGCTGGCAATGATGGGCAATGTGGGAGTTGGGCTCGTTTTTTTATTGATTTGTTGAAAATTCAAAATGTGCAACACAGCACTGTAAACGATGATTATTTTCATTTTAGTACTGATTTATCGTTACCTAACAACGGTTTTTTTGTAAAAGACTGGGCTGCCAGTACTGGGGAACTTACAGGTATGTGGGGCGCTGTGTTTAAGTATGTGATGATACCCAAATATCCCTTTACCGTGGGGCAACAATATTCGACCCACTATAGTGACCTGATTGATAATACAAATAGTATAAAAGGGCAAGGTCCGAATGGTAATCCTGCTTCGATTTTTAATAATCATCAAATCACTCAAATAGAAGGACGGTTGCTAGATCCTTCCTATGGTACTGAATTCTCATCATTGAATGACATAGAATCCAATGCTATTTTCGGATATTATATAGCAGGGTCAGTTATGATGAATGAGTACGATTATGACTTTGACAATGATGGTCAGCCGGATGATCTAAATAACAATGGTATTATTGAAATGGACGCATCAGTTGGTGTAATTCTTGTAGCAACGGATAAGACAGTAGCAGAATTACAGAGAACACCTGGTGTATCAACTAATCATTAAAAAAACAAGGAAATGAAAAATGTAATAATTTTTACTATAGTCATGATGACTTTTAATACAACATCGTTGAATGCTCAGAATAACGAACCTTTTTCCAAAATGATTTTAAGTGAAGATCGTTCGTTATATTTTGCTAATGATAAAGCTATCACTAAATTAAAAGATTCCTTCAGTTCAGTTGTGGTTTATAATTCAGAACTAAGATCTGAAAAGTATGGCGATAAAACAAATCAATTAAATTACATTATTGTCGATGATAAATTAATTACGCTTTATGTTAGCAAAGGATTTGATCAATTGATTTTCCGCAAGGAAGACTATTGGGCTGAGCCTTGGCGTATTCGGTTTGAGTGTGTTGATTTAAAAAAAATAGGTACTAGAAAGAACAAAGGAATTCTTTTTTTTCCATCTTTTCAAGGATTGAAATTAAGTTCCTACGAGATAGCCCTTTCTAAGACCCCGATATATTATGACTTTATTGAATATAAAAAAAAGGTACTTCTATTTCTAAAAGCTGATGACCTATTATACATATATGAGTCAAAGATGCCGTTTGTTGATGCTTACTTATTTCCAAAAGAAAATCCCAAGCGTCAAATCAACAGATGGGAGATATGTAATAAACTAACAGTTCCCGAGGAGTTAGCATCATTTGTTGTATACTTGTCAGAAACAGAAAATATAATAGTATCTTTCGATAACAATGTCGATTATATGATAGATAGCGAACTTAATAGTATTCGAAAAATAACAACGAATAGCAAGCGTAGAAATGTTTTACTGCAAGCACAAGGGAATTACTATTGGATAGATGACAATGATGCCGAAGCTTTGAAAAGCGCAAGCAATCCAATAGATTATTTTGAATCTAAAATAATTAACAATGAAAAATAAAATAAAATATATATCAATATTTATCATGTGTATATTGATGCACATGAATCTCAATGCCCAGGAAGCATTGACAGCGGATATTATGTATCCGACATTCAATCAACACTGCCAAAACGGTAAGATTGACTTACATATTAATGGTGGTTTTCCGCCTTATGACGTAGTTTGGAAAAGAGTGATATGGATTTCTCCTTTTCCACCATTTGAGTGGGTTATACAAGAGAACTATGGCATTCAAGGGAATAATGATGGTGAAGATTTTGAAGATAACATAGTTGAAAAAATTTACTCTGAGTTTAATGACCATGTTGTTAACAGAGTTGATGGAGCAGGACCTATTCAGTATTGGGGGCCTAATATTTCTACACCTGGATGTTGGCAAACATCTCAGATGTTAATTAATCTTAATGGAACATGTGGAGGATGGGCGGCATTTTTTGAAGATGTGCTTAGGTTACAAGGAATTGGCTCTAGCGAAATGTCAAGCGTAACTTATAATGACTATTTACTTCCACAAAATGATATTGATTCGTTAGAAAATCAACAAATGAATTTCTTTGGCAGTCAAAATCAATATGTTATGCCACGTATTTATCAAGATT
Source organism: Saprospiraceae bacterium (assembly GCA_026986005.1). Classification (GTDB taxonomy): domain Bacteria; phylum Bacteroidota; class Bacteroidia; order Chitinophagales; family Saprospiraceae; genus JADJGA01. The sequence continues at coordinate 1,577 of JALSPK010000034.1, read as the reverse complement.
CTGCAGGTAATTATATCGGACATTATTCTCAATTCCTAGTAAAGAATTGGAATTTATATGATTCTACAAATTTTGTTTTTAATGAATATGAAAATGCTTCTTATGGAATTTCACAGATTAAAATAGTATTAAACAACGGAAATGTAATTCCTATAGGGGACCAAATAGGTAGTATAGGACAAGGCAATTCTGACCCTCGATCTGAATTTGAAAATCATGCAATTGTAAAGTATGCTGGAGAATATTATGACCCATCATATGGCTCTTTCAAGCAACCAAATGCAAATAGTTGGGAGACTCAAGCTTTAGATGGTTTTGGAAGTGTTATGGTTTACTATCACAACAATCAACTCTATTATGTCAATTGGATCGGACACTTAAATAATTCTTCTCAACAATCAAATGTTTCACCTTAAATTTAATAAAATGAGATATACAATAATATTAATACTTTGTTTTTCTTTTTTTCAAAAGTCTTTCTCGCAAGAAAATAAATTATCTGTCATTGAAGAAGGCGGCTTCAATTCTGTTGTTTTAGTAGATGGTCAAGGTAAAAAGGAAATTGTGCTGCAATTTGCCTTTAAAATAAAATTGCTTGACACTAAAATATTGAGCTCGGATAAAGTTTGTTTCATTTATGAATCAGAGCTATATACAGGATATGAAAAGTTTGTTAAAAATGATAAGGGTAAATGGGAAAGAAGTAATACCGCAGGTTTTTGGGGTGGTAGTAGCATGTATATAAGCCCAGCTATTCCAAAGCAGGGTTTAAAAGATTATCAAAGAACGTATAAGATTATCGATGAAGACATAGTTGAAATATCTGACGCTTCTAACACTTACAATAAGGATTGTAGAGAATTTATAATAGAAAGAGAAAAGTGGATAGAAGATTGTCGTAAATCAAAAAAACATTAACAATGAAAAATAAAATAAAATATATATCAATATTTATCATGTGTGTATTGTTGCACATGAGTATCAATGCCCAGGATGCATTGACAGCGGATATTATGTATCCGACATTCAATCAACATTGCCAAAACGGTAAGATTGACTTGCATATAAATGGGGGATTTCCGCCTTATGATGTAATTTGGACAAGAACCATATTTTTTCCTCCTTTCAACATACTCACGTGGATTGTTCAAGAAAATCATGACATTCAAGGTAATAATGATGGTGAAGATGTTGAAGATAACATAGTTAAGAAAATTTACTCTGAGTTTAATGACCATGTTGTTAACAGAGTTGATGGAGCAGGACCTATTCAGTATTGGGGGCCTAATATTTCTACACCTGGATGTTGGCAAACATCTCAGATGTTAATTAATCTCAATGGAACATGTGGAGGATGGGCGGCATTTTTTGAAGATATGCTTAGGTTACAAGGAATTGGCTCTAGCGAAATATCAACCATAACTTATAATGATTATTTACTTCCACAAATTGATATTGATTCGTTAGAAAATCAACAAATGAATTTCTTTGGCAGTCAAAATCAATATGTTATGCCACGTATTTATCAAGATTCTGCAGGTAATTATATCGGACATTATTCTCAATTCCTAGTAAAG
>JALSPK010000033.1 GCA_026986005.1 Saprospiraceae bacterium | reverse complement strand
AATTATTGCTAATGAAAGAAACGAAAGAACTCAAACCGCTCATTTCGGTGGAAGAATAGAAAAACTTTATTTTAGGGCTGAAGGTGATTTTGTTAAAAAAGGAAATCTTATAGCTTTGATTTATTCACCCGAATTGGTAACTGCTCAAAATGAACTGATTCAAGCACTTGAAGTAAAAGAATCTCAACCCGAGTTGTACAATTCGGTAAGAAAGAAATTATTGAATTGGAAATTGACTGAAAATCAGGTTAATGAAATAGAACGTACAAAAGGTATTATTACAAATTACAAAATATTTGCCGATGTCAGTGGTATTATTACTAAAATGTATATTGAAGAAGGAGATCACCTGAAAGAAGGAAGCAAGTTGTTTGATGTGGTAAATTTGAATACCGTTTGGGCAGAGTTCGATGTTTTTGAAAGGGATATTTCCTATATTAAAAAAGGAGGAAATATTAAAATAAAACCTGTAGCATATTCGGGGACAGTTATAAATACAAAAATAGATTTCATTGATCCTTTACTTGATGCCAAAACAAGGACTGTGAAAGTCAGAGCTACGATTAAGAATAATAATTATAAATTTAAACCCGGCATGATTATAACGGGTGAATATATTATGGAATCAAATACAGAGCATAAGAACAAAATCTTGGTACCCAAATCTGCAGTAATGTGGACGGGTAAACGTTCTATCGTTTATGTAAAGCCTGATAAAAATAAAGCGGAATTTGAACTCAGAGAGGTGGAACTGGGAAAAGAAATAGGTTCGATGTATGAAATATTGTCAGGTTTAAATATCGGTGAGGAAATCGTTTCTAACGGTACATTCACAATTGATGCAGCTGCTCAATTACAGGGCAAGTCAAGTATGATGAATCCAACTGGTGAAGCAGGTCAATCAGGGATAGAAATGAAATGTGCTGCGGGTAAATGCGGAGACGGAATGAAAAAAGAAGGAAAAAGCATTAAGCCAAAAGAAAAAAGACAAAAGACCAAAGAAAAAAGGAAAGAAGCCAAAGATGAAAGTAAAGAAACCAAAAATAAAAGTAAAAAGGATAGCGAAATGAAATGTGGAGCGGGAAAGTGTGGCAGTAGCAAATAGTAGCTTAGGACAAGACTTGCTAAGTTTTTATAACTTAGTAAGTCTTAAATCAATAAATTATTAACTTAAAAAAATATTAAAATGATGAACATTAAAATTACAATTTTTACAATCTTAACTTTATTGATATCGACGTTATCGGTATCTGCACATTGCAAACTTGAATATCCGGTAGGTGGTGAATCTTTTAAATCCGGTGAGACAGTTACAGTTAAATGGAAAGTAACCATAGCTCACAATACAAAAAACTGGGATCTGTATTTTAGTTCCGATAATGGAGCAAATTGGGAAGCAATAAAAGAAAATATAAATGTTAATACATTGAATTATGTTTGGACTGTACCTGATATTAATACTAAATCTGCTAAAATAAAAATAGTACAGGATAATCAGGGAACGGATTATAACAGTATTAGCTCTACGTTTGCCATTCAAAATATATCTGCACCCACAGGTAATAAAATAATTATTCCGGGAGTAATCACGGGTAAGGATATTAACCTAACACTTCAAAACGGAGAATTTGAATTTTTTCCAGGCCACAAAACAACGACAATGGGAGTGAATGGACCTGTTTTGGGACCTACTCTAATAGTTAATAAAGGTGATATGCTTGATATAAAGGTAAAAAACGAGCTCAATGAAAGGACTACTCTGCATTGGCATGGGATGCACGTGTCATCGGAAAATGATGGAGGTCCGCACATGATTATTGAAGCGGGAGATACATGGAATCCCAAATATGAAGTAAAAAACAGGGCTAGCACATGTTGGTATCATCCCCATTTGGATACTTATACGGACGAACATGTAAGTAAGGGAATTGCAGGTTTTATCATAATAAAAGATGAAGAAGAGGCTGCATTTGATTTACCTCGTACTTATGGTGTGGATGATATCCCCTTGGCTGTACAAACAAGAAGTTTTGATGATAATTATCAGGTGGAATTTGATGTCAATTCGGATGATGTTTTGATAGTAAATGCGACCCGGGATGCATACGTGGATGTTCCTGCTCAAGTAGTTAGATTCAGGCTTTTGGACGGTTCGTCACAGAGGGTTTTTAATTTTGGTCTTGAAGCTAATAGAAAATTCTATTTGATCGCAACCGATGGCGGATTGCTTGAAAACCCCGTGCAATTAACAAGATTGCCGATGTCACCCGGGGAAAGAGCTGAGATATTGGTGGATTTTACAGGAATGGAAGGAAAAACCATAAATCTTCTCAGTTATGCTTCCGAATTGGAAAATGGTATTTACGGAGCCAGATATCCTGCACCGGGTCCGGGAATGCAATTGTCCGGATACAATCCCAATCCTATGAATGGAAATGATTTTAAGATAATCAGTTTTGTAGTAGGTGAAACAACGGCCGATGCAGTGACAACTATTCCTGCCACCTTGGCGGGTGAAACACCATACAGTATAAATGATGTTGATGAAAACAGAAATATTACATTTATGGCAAAAAACCCCGGGATGAATCAGTTGGACGGTGATTTCTATATCAATGGTGTTAGTTTTGATATGGATATTATCAATATAACCATTCCTCTTAATAATACGGAGATTTGGACTATTACCAATAATACCCCCATAGCTCACCCGTTTCATCTACACGATGTGGGATATTATATACTGGATATTGACGGAGTACCTCCACCGGTTTATGCCAGGGGAAAAAAAGATACCTATCTGGTGCCGGGTAGGCATAGTTCGATGAGGATAATTACAAAGTTTACAAATTTCGCCAATGATTCCATACCGTATATGTATCATTGTCACATGTTGAAACATGAAGACGGAGGTATGATGGGTGCTTTTGTAGTGGTGGATAATAGCACGGCAACATCGGATATAAATGCAGGGGATAATTTATTGGTATATCCAAATCCTGCAAAATCGATGTATGTAACAGTAGAAACAAAAGATAAAAATGAGAAGATTAAAGCTTACTCTGTTATAGATGAAAGCGGGAGAGTTCTTTCATATCATTTTGTTGATAAAAACGAGATAAGTAATTTGTATTCCATACCGGTTTTCGATTATTCAAAAGGAGTGTATATGATTAAAATATATACCGAAGGAAAGATTTATACAAGGAAGATAGTTTTGGAATAATACTGTTGTAAAGTTATATGCAATTTAATATCTATTTGCAACCCTTTCCTTTCGAAGGGAAGGGTTGTTATTAATTTTAGAACATCCCCAATACAAGGAAAAGTTCAATGTTCAAAGGTCAAAAATACAAGTTTATATTCTCAAGTTCCAAAGTTTGCAAGACGACATTATGATAGTTTTTCTTCCACCAGATACTCTTTGATCATTTTTTCTTTTAGATCAAAATCAATACCGATAAGTGCGATAGGTTTACCCTCTGCTGCATATTTTTTGTGATAGCCTTTGTCTTTGATTTGTTGCAGGGCAGTATTAGCATCCTGATTTACCTTGAACTCTAGGATATAAATATTGTCTTTTGTGGTGATGACGGCATCAATTCTGCCGTCTATGGCCATTATCTCGGTATCGATAGTAAATCCCAATAGCTTGACGATAATATAAAAAATAGAGTGAAAATATTTTTCCTTGTTATCCACTAAGACGTAAGATATCCCTTTGAAAAGGATATTGATGTTTTCAATGAATTTTTCTAAATTATCACTTTCAAGATTATTCGTTATTTCTATCAACAGGCTGCTGGCTTTATCTATTTTACCGTCGTTAAGCTCAGCCAAAAGATGTATATCAAAGGAACTTTCAACTTCCGCATTTGGGAAGTCCAGTGTTATATTTCGCGTTCGTAGATCATAATTTTTTATAGTCAAATATCCGGTTTGAAATAGTAAGGGCAATAAAGTGAAAGAAGTGATATCATATTTATCAAGCAAACTTTTTGATATAATTCTGTTTTTTAAATCAAAAATCGTATATTTTTTTTGTTTTATCATTTCCATCAGGAAAGTTGGTGTACCGGTACGAAACCAGTAATCACTAAAATCCATATTGTCAAAGAGATTCAAAACAGAGAATGGATTATATACAAAATGCTTTCCATCCCATGAATATCCGTTGTAATTATGCTTTATTTGTTTTAAAATATCATCATAAACATCTTTGTAATAATCACCCAATTCTTTGATATATCCGGAAAAATAATGTTCCAATTCTTCCTGAGTATACCCGAGCATTGTGGCATATTTACGGTTTAGTGTGATATCATTCAGATTGTTTAGGTCGGAAAAAATCGATACCTGGCTGAATTTTGATACTCCGGTGATAAAGAAAAACTCTATATAACTGTCGCTGTCTTTGATGACGGAATAAAAATTCTTGAGAATTTTACGGTTTTCTTCCGCTTGAGGGATATTGTCGATATAATCGATGATAGGCTTGTCATATTCATCAATAAGAATAACGACTTTGGATTTTATTGATAATTTTTCAATTAATTCCTCAAATTTCAATGAAAATGTGGGTTGCTTCAGCGAAATAGCATGTTTTTTAGCTATTTTTATAAGCATATTTTCAATGGCATTTGCAAGGCCTATACCGGCATAATCTACTGAACTAAACGATAATTTAATTACCGGATGCTCTTCCCAATCAATTTTATCATATATCCACAATCCTTCGAATAGTTGCTTGTT
>JALSPK010000032.1 GCA_026986005.1 Saprospiraceae bacterium | reverse complement strand
TGTATCAGGAGAAAACCAGGTATGCAAAAATGATACTATTGACTTAAGCGGCTCTCCAAGTGATTCAGGAAGTAATGTCTTGTGGACATCCAATAACACTAATATTGCTACAGTTGACAATGCGGGTAAAGTATTGGGTAAAGCACCAGGTAATGCAAAAATATCATATCAATATACTAACACAAACAGTTGTACAAATACCAAAACAAAACAAATCACCGTTAATCCCATACCCCAAGTCTCTATAGCAGGATTAGACAAAGTGTGCGAAAAATCAACAATTACTCTTTTAGGCTCTGCCAATCTTGCCGGAAGTGGAGTATGGTCTTCATCTGACACCTCCATATCGAAGGTTGTCAATGGTATCGTCACGGGAATAAAAGCTGGAAATAGTGATATTGTATATACTTTTACATCAGACAAAGGCTGTATATCCAAAAAGAGTAAAAATATTATTGTAAATCCTGTACCGGAAGCTGCATTTAAAATATATAGGAATGATGACGAATATAAAGCTAAGATATTCGGAACAAATAAAATATTTCATTTTGTAGATGTTTCTAAACTAAATGATAGTACTAAAATTTCTACAGGAAGAATTTGGAAATTTATGGGAAGTGTTGACACTATAATAATAACTAAAGATTTTTTTATTTCTTTTAAAACTTCTCAACTTGGAGAGTTTCAACTTTCGTTAACTGAAAAGAATAGATTTAATTGTGAAAGCATAATATTGAAAAAAAATTATGAAGTATCCAATAAAACAACTTTAGAATTGAAAACACCTGAAGGTACTTTATGTACAGGCGTTGAATATGAATTTGAAGCTATAGTATCAAATTTACCTACAAATGCAAGCATCTCATATAAATGGGAAGTTGATGGAGATGAGACTTCTGTAACAACAAATAAATTACTATTTACAGGTTCTGAAAAAAAGCATAAAATAAAAGTTACTGCAACAATAAACATAGATGGAGCAACAGAAGATTTAACTGCAAGTGAAGATGTTCAATTTAACATAACTCCTGAATTAAACTCAACTATTTCTGGTTTTGAGCTTTGTAAATCCGATAATAAAATTAATTTAAAAACAAAATATCAGGATATAGTCTCAAACGGACAGATTGTATTTTTTATTGGTAATAATCAATTAGTAAATGAAATTTTTGATCCATCCAAATACTCAGGAGAAGTAACAATAGAATACTATATCGATAATGGAGGATGTGAGTCTGAGCATAAAACATTTACTATTACTGTTAAAGACATATCTCCCGTAAGTATAGACATACTTGATGATGATGGGAAGTACTGCTTAGGAGATACTTTAAAACTAAAAAATGAATCAGGTTGGGATTGGAAGAATTCCTCCGGTGTAGATTCAATTAGAAGAGATAGTGAATATATATCCTTCAAACTTACTTCAACGAATAATCCTACATTCAAAGTAGATAAAGAAGAGAATGGCTGTAGCAGCAGCAAAGAATCTATTATAATTGTTAATGACTTACCTAAGTTACCAATGATTCCGGATTATTCTGTTTGTCGAGGGGATTCTGCATTGTGGCTTAATAAATTACCGGATTCATTAGAAATATATTTCAATCCGAATCAAGATATTTATAAAAAGGATAGTAACTTTCAATTTTACCCACAGGATAGTCGGGACTATATTTTTACCGTTATAGATAATAATACCACTTGTTTTGATAAGGACACATTCCATATAAACGTCATCAAAGTGTCCCCCGTCATTATCCCCGTTGATAGTTGTGGAGGTAGAATGGGAAATATCTTTGCAATAGAAGAAGGCACAATATCGAAAGGTGCCACGATTACTTGGGAAATAGACACACTACTCGGCTCTATTGCAGCAGGAAACGGCACAAATGCTATCATCGTAGATTATAATGATACCATAAAATCAAATAAGATTGGAGTAGAGGTATTTCAGAGTTATGAAAACAATAAGGTGTGTAAAGGTGATGGGGCATTATCTTTGGACAATATAGGCGAAAGTTCATTTTTAGTCAAGAGTACAGACTCATTGGTATATCAAGTATGCGGTGCAATAGTATATGACAAGAATGCTTCCTGTGGCAATGGAGTTTATTATACCGGATATGTAGATCACAATACGGGGGCAATCGTACGAGATACATCAAGTAAGCCGTTTTTTGTTGATATTACAAGAGATAATAATAGCCAAAGAACATATTTTGTCAATTGTTCCGATTGTAGCGAGACCAAGATATTAGGGTATCGAGCAGTAAAAGAAGCTATCGAAGAAGGATGCGATAAGGATAAAAATGACCTGAAGATAATCCTTGCGCCCAATCCTGCAAAGGATGAATTCAATATATATCTCAAAGGAAATTATAAGGGGGATATCAATGTAGATATGTACAATACCTATGGACAAAAAGTTCAAAGTCGCTCTTACACCAAAAGATTATATTCCGACAAATTGAATATGCAAATCCATCTCAATAGCGGAGTGTATTATTTGAGGATATTTGGCAAAGAAGGATTACTGACTTCCATACCGGTAGTAATATTAAAATGATAACAGTAAAAAAATGAGATACATTTTTATCATACTAATTGTTTTGTTTAGCAACGCTTCCGTTTGGACAAATGGTGAGGGGCAAAGCCCCCTCGCTATTTCTCCTATCAATTCAAGCAGCATTACGCAGGATATTATATTGGATAAAGAGACTGAAGACTTATTCCGAAGATTAATAAGACGATTGGTTCTTTCCTATCATGCTTATGCAGGTGTCACAATGGGACCGCCAAGGGTTTTAAGATTTAATACTGATTCAGATACGATAAATAGTATTAATGTTAACAGGTATGATAGGGTTACTCCTCGGACTGTCAAATTGTTTAAGGCATTATTTACGACTAACACACATATTCCAAACATTGCCACCATAGATTTGAGAAATATACATTTTTTGGATTATGCTATGCTGATTCAAGAATATTTACCTGCTAATGGCGTGATAGTTTATAGCAATGATAGAAAATTCTATAATAAGATATATGATCCTTATTTCTTTATGAACTGCAATCTGTCGAAAGATAATATGGGATACAGATTTACTTATGATACATCTATAAAGGTAATGAATGGCTACAATAAAAGTCACAAGGAAGTTTCTTTCAAGATAGGTAGAATAATTGATTTAAGGATATATATATTGATTGATCCAAAAGCAAAAAGAGCGAAAATTTATAGAATAGACAATATTACCAAACCACCTGTTGTACCAACAGGCAAAAAAATAATTAAAATTAAAAGTATAAAAACAAATAAAAATCAATAATCATGAAAAATAATTATTTATTGCTCTCAATGGCATTGACACTAATATCAATATCTACGGTATTTTCACAAAAAACAAAAAAAGTTCAGCTTGACATTGCATCTTTTGATCCTGCAGGAATACCAATTGACAAAATATCAGCCTTACTCGATACGACTACAGAGGTATTTTCAAGATATGTCACTTATGGCTCTCTTTTGGATAATTCAGGTAACCCGAATCACAAATATCTTATAAAATATAAGAGACTTTTTGCTACCAATGCAAAGGTGGTCAATGACTTTCTTAAGAGACCGGGTGATCTTATTAACTATGTTGATTATATCAATTTTGCCGAATCTTTTTTAGATTACGAAGGCATAAAATACGACATCAAAGATGCAAAAATAGAAAGCATCAGCGTGGACGATAACTACTACAGAATCAATGTGAGATTTAAAAAACTAATGTATCAAGGACTTGATAAAGATATGTATTACAAGAAATACAGAAAACCTTTCCCCTACGATATCACGATAACTATAACACTATCTAAAATCACAATGGAAAACCCTGAAATCGTCAGAATAATCGGGCATAACCTTGTGAAGCCAATACCAAAAAGAGAATCTTTTGCAGGTGTGTTTTTCACTTACGGCTTAGCTTCACTTCAAGGTACTAAAAGTGATTTTTTAGTCGATAATAATACGGATATAGGAAATATCCTTAACGGCAAATCACATATTTCATTCGGTGCTGACTATATGCGAAACATAACAGGAGGTAAAAATATATATTGGAATATTGGTCTTAGGATGAATATAGTTAGCTTTGATATGAAATCAAATGATACGATAGCATATCATCAAAAAATGAATTATGATAATACCGTAGAATACGATAGAATAGTCAGAATAAAACCAAATGCAACCAATGCTACTACGATAACTACTATTTCAATTCCTTTTGGTTTGTCATACAGAATGGACAAAGGAAGTATGCACACATTATTTGTAGGAGCAGGAATAATGCCTTCGTTTATACAGAGTATTTCACACAATTTCAAAGGCTCATTTGAAAGAGAGATTATCATAGATAGATATGAGCCTTTGGTGAATGAATTTAAAAATGGAGATCAACTAAATTGTAATGGACCTGCAGAAATCAACACAGGATTGGTATATTCTCCAAAAGTCAAAAATTATTCCATTTCCGGATTGTTAAGTTTAAAATATTTGTACAAATACCAATACAATCAATCATTTGCCGTCATAATCAATTACGGTATTGATCTTACCCCTACATTGCCCAATGCGAGCGAAATATTTCTTGGAGACAATACAATACCTGACGGTTCATTGGATACAAATACCAGTTTTACCCAATCTGTATATAAGGGTGTCAAAGCAAAAGTTATGAGTTTTGGAGTAGGTTGGTACTACAATTTCAAAAGCCGGGG
>JALSPK010000031.1 GCA_026986005.1 Saprospiraceae bacterium | reverse complement strand
TTTTATTGTATGTCTCCCATAATAAAAGTGCAGCAGACTGGGAGAGTGGAGAATCTTTGCGTCTACAAATTGACTCTGTGGCTAGTAGAGGATGACGAAATGTTCCAATAAATACAGGATTAGACAGAAGTGTTTCCCAAAATGGAAAAGTTAAGAGTGTTCTTGGGTCTTTGAAGCCCCAGTATCCCGTCTCTGTTTTTTCCTCAAAAGAATTTATGAGTTTTTTTGCTGTAGCAATATGCTCTTGGGTCCATATTAATGGCTTCTTCGGGGGGGAGTGCCAACTACTTTTATTGTAAAGTAATATTGAATCATTGAGGCTCATAATTTCATTATGTTCTCGATTTCCTTTTTTATTGTAAGCATTATATTCGGATACTTTTCCAAGGTATAATCCAGCTTGCTGTAATGCGCCAGCTAGACAACTGGTGCCACTTCGGTGCATACCAAGTATAATTATTGGTGTTGCTTTTTCTTTGGTCATGGTAAATGGCCTTTCTAGTAGGTATTAAAATGCAGAATAAACTATGAATAAATCAGTTGCTAATATTAATGATAAGAACCATAAACTTTTAATTATGACGGTGTATGCTCCATCTGTACTTAATGAGCATTGGTATAGTTTACAGAAGCATTTTATCGAAAAAAATACTTTGATTCCTTATGATTTTAAAATTATTACAAATAATGTAAATAGTAGTATTTTTGAGGATGATGAGGTTCTTGTAGTTAATAAAGGGAATATTGGGCACCCAGCTGCTATTGAACAAATGCTAGAACATATGAGAGAGCAGGATTCATATGATAGCTATTTGATTTTAGATAGTGATGCTTTTCCAGTTCGTCCTGGCTGGCATGATATATTAAATCAGCAAATGAAATGCTTTAAGAAAAATATTGCATCCCCCATTCGCTATGAAAATTTGGATGTGTTTCCTCATCCTTGTTTTGTTTATATGAACAAAGCAGGTCTCAATAACCCCAAAGTCAATTTTAACTATAATAAGGTTAAAAATCTTATGGGGGATATGATCGATGAGGTTGGTGGGGCAATGACAGAGGTGATTGATGATGTGTTACCATTATTGCGAAGTAATCGTATTAACCTGCATCCAATGGCTGCTGCAATTTATCATCATCTTTTTTATCATCATGCCGCAGGAAGTAGGGGCTTTGATTTTAGAGTGATAAAGGAATATAACTATTGTAGTCATTGGATAAATGCTGATACTCATGAAAAATATGGTAGGCAACTTTTTGATGCTTTAATTCAAGATCCTGATAATTTTATTGATAAACTGATGCATGGTTTATAAATATGAGCAACTTGCAAACTGATTTTTTTGATAGATTATCAAAGTATTCTAAGTATACGACACTTGATGAGCTAAATTATGCTGTTTATGTTTCGTTAAAACACAAATATGTCTTTATTGAAACGGCTAAAGTGGCTTGTTCAAGTATTAAACTAACCTTGCAAAGGTTAGAGCTAGAGGATAGAAACTTTAAACGAGATGTCTTTCAGGATGTTCATAATAGGCAATTTTCACCCTTACTGAGATTACAGCAGATACCTGGATTTGAAGAGAGGCTATTAAAAGGAGATGACTATTTTCGTTTTTGCTTTGTTAGAAACCCTTATGCTAGAACCTTGTCAGCTTATCTTGATAAAATAAAGGGAAACTCAACTAGAGAAAAAGCAAAAATATTGTCTCAGCTTGGTTATGATATTAGGGATATGAGCATTCCTATTTCTTTTGAGCAGTTTGTAACTGCACTTGAAAAGCAGCCCATATCAATGATGGATAATCATTGGAGGCATCAGTATTACTCTACTTATCAAGGAACAATAAATTATCATTTTATTGGCAAGCTTGAGTCCTTTGATGTGGATTTTTCTTTTGTTATGAAAAAACTAGGTGCAGAAGATTATTACAGGACAGAATCTAGGCATGCAACAAGTTCAATGATGAGAATCAGCGAATACTATACGGATGAACTTTTTGATAGGGTTTACAATATATACAAAATCGATTTTGAAACTTTCGGATACAAGAAAGGAAAGCCTTTTCTATAACTGAATCCGTGAGGTAAACTATTAATGCTAAAAATATCCATCATTATCCCTTTCTATAATGTCGAAGAGTACCTTGATAAATGTCTTAATTCTGTAAGAAGTCAAACCTTTAAAGATATTGAAATTATTTGTGTTGATGATTGTTCAACTGATAATAGTTATAAAATTGCTAAGCTACATGCAATTGATGATCATCGAATTAAAATAATCCGTCATAGAAAAAATCTTGGCTTAGGTGGTGCGCGTAATACAGGAATTCATTGTGCCAAAGGTGAATATATTGCAAGTGTTGATAGCGATGATTATATATTGCCAAATATGCTTGAGGTACTTTGGAAAGAGGCTGAGAACAGTAGGTTTGATATTGTTTGCTGTGGATTTGAAAAGGTTGATTTATCTGCTAATGTTTTGGCAAAAATATCTTTTTCTGATGAGATAATAGTAAATTCTAATAATAGTATTAATATTTTCTCAAAAATTAATCCTGCTTTCTGGAATAAGCTGTGGAGGCGTTCTTTATTTGTCGAAAATGATATTTTTTTTCCAGAACATTGTTATTTTGAAGACATGCCAACGATGCCGCGTCTTATGGCAAAAGCAATTAATATTAAAACCATATCAGATCGACTATACAAGTATTTGATTCGTCCTGATTCAATTACGACAAGTTATAGTGCTAAACATATTATGGATTATTTTAAAGGATTTGAGTTACTTTATGATTTTCTTGAAGGGAATGATCTTGTTACTCGTTATAAAAACGATTTTTTGGTCTATATTGATACGAATATGACTTTTTATTCTACAAAAATTATTGAATCAAATATGGATGAAAATACTAAATCTCAATATCTTCGTTATTTGTTAGTTATGAAAATGGGGTTTATTGGTTCTATAGAGAGAGTCAGGTCAAAATCTCAAGATGAGTTGTTATTTTTATTAAAAACTACCCTCTCTCAAAAAAATATTGATGTTTGAACCTGAATCCGTGAGGCTAATGCGAACATGAGGGATAAGGTATTGGTTTTACAGCGGAATTAAAAAATCTTAGCTTCACCCATAGGTTAAGCGGGTATTTTTTAAACCGCTGTGGAATCAATAGCTTGTTCATCATGCCGTAGTAGCCTCACGGATTCAGGTTGAAATAAATGGAGGGACTTATGAGGGTTGTTGCTGTTATAACTGTGAGGAATGGAATAGATTATGTGAAGCAGTGTATTACTCATCTTATTAAAAATAAAATAGAAGTAGCAATTATTGATGAGTCATCTACTGATGGTAGCTATGAGGTCTGTGAAACCTTTCTGGGTTCTGGGCTGTGTGAATTGCAAAGAGTGGATTACCCTGGTTTCTTTTCGTTAGAACGTCAGCTACAAGTAAAACAAGAATTAATTGATAATTTACAAACAGATTGGGTAATTCACCATGATATTGATGAATGTCTTGATCCGCCAAGTACAGAGTTTGCGAGTTTGTATGAATCAATGCTAAAAGAGGATAAAGAGGGTTATTCTGTCATTAATTTTAATGAATTTGTTTTTTTACCGTATGAGGAGTATTCAAGTTTTTATAATAGCCCTTATTATTATTTTTTTGAGCCGTTTAAACCGCGTTTAATGAGAGCTTGGAAAAAAGATAAAAATCTTTCTAGTTTGAAGTCTGGTGGTCATCTTTTACAGGGGGAGGGTGATTTATCTCCCGCTTATCATAATTTAAGACATTATATGTTTACAAGTCAACAGCATGCTTTTGATAAATATTCAAAACGAACTTTTAATGAGGCTGAGCTAGGGAAAGGTTGGCGTAAGAATAGGGTTGGGATTTCTCGCGAAAGCCTGATTTTTCCAGAGAAAGAAAGTTTGGAAGTTGTGAAAAATAATTGTTTTAACAAGTTAAGTACTAATAAGCCGTGGCAACAACATTATTGGGAAATTTGATGCCATTTATCAAATAGTAACCATTCTTGGGTATCGTTTGATAATCCACAACTAAATCATATTTTTATTAAGGTATAATAGATGTCTTGTCAATATCTTAGTTTGGTTATTATTATGATTTCCTTTTTTATAGCTACCCATAAAAAAAATAACCTATTTTATATTTTTTATTTATTAGCTCTCTTTTTTTTCTTGCCTTCTTCTGTAATAGCACATGATTTTCACGGAGCATCTCGGGATGATGCTTATTGGGCTAAATTAGCGCAAGAGTATCCTTCTTATCCTATTCCTGGCACGACTTCTTTTAAATCTTTTGAGTATTCTAAGCAACGATATTCCGAGCGAAAATATTTTAAGCAAGCTTCAAGTCCTGCTACTGATGGTCGTTGGAGTGAAGTGATTAAATGGCCTCATGTTGCTGTATCAGCAGCTAATTTACCCGATGGACGTATATTGACTTTTTCTTCATGGGGTCGAGATCGTTTTTTTGCTAATTGGCAGGGTGAAGAGTATACCCATGCAGCTACTTGGAATCCTGAGACTGGTGAGATAATTGAAAATGACCATACCTCTCGTGATTTATTCGCGGCACATCTGGTGATGCTAGAAGATGGACGTTTAATTTTAACTGGTGGTAATAACAGAACACCTTTTACGACTTTTTATGATTTTAAAACGGATCAATGGTCTAAAACTGAGGATATGAATCGAGGACGTTGGTATCCAACGAGTTTGGCAATGCCTAATGGTAGTGTGTTTACGGCTTTGGGTA
>JALSPK010000030.1 GCA_026986005.1 Saprospiraceae bacterium | reverse complement strand
CACTTATTTTCCCACTCTATATGCTATAAATGCTGAATACAAAACGGCTTGGGAAGTGGGACATCTTACTGTTGAACAATGGGAAAGTTGGCTTTTTGACTCTTTTTCTATGGAGATAAATTCGGATATTGAGCAAACTGATTGCAATACGACTATTGATCTCACGGTAACAGGTGGATATGGAGATCTATCTTATAAATGGAGTACCGGAGATTTGACGGAAGATTTAAGTGGAAAACTAAATGGAGTATATACGGTAACGGTTACCGATGATAACGGATATTTTCTCGTCAAAGAGATATCTGTATCAGGAGATTATACCGGATGTGGGTGTTTGGGTAATGTAAATGTTGATTTATCATCGGAAGGAATTCATTCTGTCGGTGATATGTTACAAGCTATGGGATTGAATAGTTTGGATGAACTTTGCAATTCAAGTGAGCAATATAATATTTTGTTGGGGGGGACTTTGATTTTGGATTCCGGACAATCTGAACCTGTATGTTTTAACGGAGTGAATATTGCAATGAAGAAGGATGCAAGTATAATAGTTAAAAACAATACGGAATTAAATTTAAAAAATGCTAAAGTGTTCGGATGTAATGATATGTGGAATGAAATATTGATACAATCTGGAAGTAGTATAAATGTAACAGAAAACACACAAATTTCTGATGCGAGATATGCTATATATGCTGAAAAAGGTGCTGTTATTAATGCTTCAAATTCTAATTTCATAAATAATAATATTGGAATATATCTATCTGCTGAAGGAAATGGTGATAATACAGATATACATATTGGGGGATGTTATTTCAACTCAACTGACTTATTTAATAATTTTAATGGAAATAATAATGGTAATTGGATTAATGAGGATAAGCCCCTAGCAGGTATTTATATTATTGGGCAGGATAATGTTGATTTGGATAATTGGAATTATGACCGCAATAAATTTGAAAATTTGAGAAATGGAATTATTTGCTATCATGGTTCAGTTGCTGTAGGAAAAGCTGATTTTAATAATATTGAAGGAGGATTATTGTATAGGGGAGGGCCTTCTTCTAGTTTTTCCTCCGGTTCTTTTTCTTATCCGTTTTATAATGACGGATTTGCTGTAAAAATATCAAATTGTACCAATAAATCTCGCGTAGAAAGTTGTAGTTTTAATAATGTTGATTATGCGGTTGGAGGTACTTATGGAGAATTAACTGTATACAAAAATAAATTTAATGATGTCAATACCGGAGTAATAGGTTACCGTCTTGCTAAAGTAAATGTTAAATATAATTTTAAATTTAATGCGCGTCGCAGAGGTATCGTACTTAATAATTGTCTCGGAGGGGATTTAAGTGGTATTATTCGTTTTATTGACGATGACTATAATTCAATAGGTATAGAATTACAATCCTCTAAGGATTTTAAAATAGGCCACTTTGGTTCTATTGGAACTCGAACATCTATTGTAAATAGTACCGTAGCTGGCGTGTTATTGCAAAATTCATGGGGTAATACAATAAATGCTATAACAATAAGTAATACAAATACAACTAGAGATGGTTTTGGCGGTATAATTTTTCAAAATTCGGATGGCAATGAATTGGCATTTGGTAATATATCCGGAAATGGTGATGGATCCGGAATAATCGTTTCTGACTCTTATGGTTGTACTTATCAATGCAATAGTACATCCACTAATAAATACGGTATGCATATTATCGGTATTTGTGATGATAGTTATTTGTTGGGTACCTCCTTTAGTGCAAATGATATTGACTTGGTATTAGGTAATCCCAATTCTCTTAATTCTTTTTCCAATGCTACTTTTATCGGGGCACAGGGTGATTTGAATAATAAAGAAGGATATGGCAATAAATTCAGTGGTGAAGATAGTAGGGTTCACAATTCCGGTACTCAAGAAATTGTTGAATCATCTAAATTTTTAGTAAAGGACGATCCGGTTAATCCGGGAGTGTATTTGCCGGCTCATATTGAGGCAGCTGGAAAATGGTTTTATAATAGAGCTAAAGAAAATCAAGATCCGTGTGGAGGAGACCATGGGATGATCTTAACCTCATATCCTGATTGTAAAGATTTGATCGACAAGATTAAAAAAATAGATACACTCGGTGATATGGGAGATTGTACCAAGATAATGTGGGAATACAAGTACTATAAAGAGCTGATCAAAATGAAGAAAAAAGGACTTTTAAGTGATTCTTGTAAAATGTTTCTGAATACCAATATGAACAAGTCTATTGTTCAAGTGGTCAAGATAAGCAATGCAATAGACAGCATTGATTCTGTAAAGATAAAGATTAAAGATTGGTACTATGATAATAGTTCTCATGAAAAATATTCTGACGGTAGTAGTTCCAAGGATAGTATCAAAATAGCTACCGATAGCGTCAGGTGGGTAATCGACAATACCGAATTGGTAGATTCTTGCCTGAAAGTATTGAATAAAGTGAATAAAGTCAGATTAGATCAGATAGATAATGATACATTGTCCAAATCGGATCTTGAATTGTTAATGCCCATTGCCGAATCTTGTCCGGATGAATTGGGAGAAGGAGTATATTGGGCAAGAGGCTTGTTGAGCTTATACAGCGATATATATTATAATGCCTATGATTGTATGGCAGCAGATATCGCTCCAAGATCAGCACAAAATGACAAAATAGAAGGCAATTTCAGTATTTTCCCCAATCCCGCTATGAATTATGTAAATATTTTAGTAGATTTGAAGCCTGAACAATCAGGAGAGATACAGATACTCGATATGAATGGCAATATCAAATATCATAAAGTGATATATGAAAATGAGCAAAAAGTTGATATACAATCTTATCCTGTCGGTGTGTATTTTGTAAAATATAAATCTAATGGAGGAGAAGAAAAGATAAAGAAACTGGTAATTACCAAATAGATTAAAGCAAACCTTCGAGATCTTAATGGTCTCGAAGGTTGCCTTCAAAGGGTGGAGTATATTTTTGATAGAGACAAAAAATTAAAAACATGAAAAACAAATCAATACTATTGTTAATTATTTTATTATCAACAGCAAGCCTTTACAGCCAAAACAAACGAGATTATAAATGGTTGTTTGGGGTTAATTATCTTCTGGACAAAAAGTATGTAGAAGGCAATATAATGGATTTCAACAACAAGGGCAAAATAGATACAGTTGACTTTTATGATAGTGTAGCAAATAACAATGCGGAAATAAGCGACAAACAGGGCAATTTGCTATTTTACTTCAACGGATGTCGTGTGATAGACAGTACCATGAATCTTATGGATGGAGGAGATAGCATAAATTATGGCAAGACCTGGGAAGGGAATTGCGGCAACTGGGCAAGGTATCCCCATATTCAAAATTCGATAATACTACCTGATCCCGGCAATGCTGATGGCTACTATATCATTCATAAGAGGGCAGAATTGGTGTATTATCCTGTGTTGAATGTATCGATACCCGAGTTGCTATATACCTATGTAGATATGACGGGCAATGGAGGACGAGGGAAAGTGAAGGTAAAAAACAAAAGAATATTTAAGACCACGGATATATTGAGTGGCTACCTGACGGCGTGCAAGCATGCCAACGGAAGGGATTGGTGGCTGATACAAATGGAACAAGATACCAATACATACTTCAAAGTATTGTTGACTCCTGACACCATTAAGGTAGTGGATTCTGTAAGTATGGGACCTGTTTTTGTTCAAAATTCAAGTGTAGGTCAGGCGGTATTTACACCTGATGGCACAAAATGGATAACAAATGGAGCAGAAGATCAATGTTTGATATATGATTTTGACAGGGCAACAGGGGAGTTAAGCAATCTACGACGCGTAATGCCTCAAGATAGCGGTATATTTTATGGAGTAGCGGTATCCCCCAATTCTCGCTTTGCATACTTATCTAATGATTGGGATTTATTTCAAGTGGATTTGTGGGCAGATGATATACCTGCTTCATTGGTACATATAGCGCATATTGACTATTTTAAAGAATCATATTTTTGGAGCACTTTTAATTTGGCACAACTTGCCCCCGATTGTAAGATATACATTGTAAACGGCGGTACCAATCATTATCTTCATGTTATCAACAAGCCCAATCTCAAGGGTAAGGCATGTGATTTCAGGCAGCATTCGGTATATTTGCCGCATGTAAATTTTAATAATAGTATTCCCAATTTTCCACATTTCCGTATAGATGAGGACGAGGTATGTGATAGTACTATCACTTCTGTATTTGGAGATTATGTGTATTATCGCAGAGATCTTGAGGTATATCCCAATCCGTCAAGAGGCATCTTCAATATCAGGATACCGGATGGCATAGGAGAGAGCAATATGGTAGTGACCGATATACAAGGACAAATCCTGAAAACCTACAAGATAAGCGGTATATTGCCGGAAAAACGCATAGATATTACCGGTTTGCCAACGGGCAGGTACAATATAGAGATATATCCCGTAAAGAATCCTAAGCGGATATTTTATGGTACGCAGGTGGTGAAGGTGGAGTAATAATACCCCGACTTGCCAAGTTTCCAAAACTTGGTAAGTCTATGACGGTTATGTACGAACAAGGCAAAAGACAGAAATACAAAGACAAAAGATAAAAGTAAAAATATAAAAGGAAAAAGACAAAAGGGAACAATGGTGGTTTTAGAAACGCTACCCCCCTCAAGCAACGCTCATGGCACTGCGCTCCCCCTTATAATTTCTCTCCATTTCATTACGAGAAATGATAGGGGGATGACTGAACGGTCTCGGCGAT
>JALSPK010000029.1 GCA_026986005.1 Saprospiraceae bacterium | reverse complement strand
GGTAATAATGGTTATGTCGCCATTTTAGATGGTCAAAGTGTATTTATTCAGTGCTTCGACTAGGGGCGGATTTTGGGATGAAGTTTTTCTTTGAGTGCAAGCCTCTTGCCCCCAAAGAAGCACTTCTTCATCTTCTTCCCCTCCTTTGGTATAAGACCGCGTTGTCTATTGTATATAGACTTGTGATTTTGACTTTAGGAGGAAAATGTTATGAAAAAAATCTTTTTGTTTTTGGTATTGTTGGCTTCTTCTTTGTTTGCATTTACTGTAAATGATATACCAAGTAGCTGGAGTTTTGCAAGTGATGATTCTACTTATTATTCCACCAGCTACAGTGGCAAATATCAAAAAGGTGTAAAGTATTTACAAGCTTTGTTAAATGCAGATTTGGGTTTAAGTTTATCTGTTGACGGTGGTTTTGGGAATAAAACAAAAAATGGGGTTAAAAGCTTTCAAAGGAAATATGGTTTAACAGTAGATGGTTTGGTAGGAAGAAATAAATATACAAATACCAAGAATAAGCTCGATGACGTTTTGAGTAATTTAAGGGGCAACAATAGTTCTCCGACTTCATCTTTTTTACATTTACCGTTTAAAGATAGCAGATACAATACTCATGCAAAAGTTCCAATCGCATCAATATATGATCACAGTAGGCATGCGGGAGAGGTAATAGCTTTTGATGGCACGATTGGAAAATCAAGCAATGGGACATACGGTAGCTGTCTTAAAGTAGGGAATAGTGCTATAAAGCTACCTGGGCTTAATTATGTTGGACTCGGAAATAAAACAAATTATTTGTGTTATGATAAACCTGAGGGGCATGCACATGTTGGTATTGATTATGCTGTTCCAGATGGGACACCAGTCTACGCTGCTGCTAAAGGAAAGGTCGTTTTTGTCTCTACTAATCCAAACATCAAGCAAGGTTGTTCTGTAACAATAAATCATGGCAATGGATATGCTTCTGCTTATTTTCATATGCGATGTTCAGGGCTTATTGCCAAAGGAAGTAATGTAAATACAAATACTTTAATTGGTTATAGTAGCAATACAAGTTCTGAAAAGATTGGATATCATTTGCATTTTGAAGTAAGGCAAGGGTGTTCTAAGGATATTAACTCCCCTTGTGATGGAACGCATCATAATAAGATTGATCCTTATGGTTATAAAAATCATTACAATGACTTGTGGGCGGATTGGAGCTATGATAGCAGTGATAACAATCAAAATACAGTAAAAAAAGCAAAGATTATTCAAAATTCTTATTCTGGTGTTACTATAATCACACATGGGTATCGTGCAAATGCTGATGGATGGGTAACAAATATGGCTAAAGCCATAAGAGACAGGATGGGGTTAAGTGCTCAAGAGTTGCCAATACAAAAAATTATTGTTAAAAAAGGTAACAATGGATTACCTTATTTACCAAATGCGGATAAAATTAAATTATATAATGGTAATGCTATAGTGTTAATTGATTGGGGTGATGCGGCTGGGACATTAGATGCGATTGTAAACAGTGTTAATACAAATGAGGTTGCAGCAGCCATTCTCAGTATCTTTACTAAAAAAAGTCTAGAGTTACCTATACATTTAATTGGTCATAGTAGAGGAGGTTCATTAGTCTCAGGAATTTCATATAAGTTGGGTCAACGGTATGGTAAATGGATTGATCATATTACTTTTATTGATCCGCATCCATTCAAAATAGCTTTACACGATAATGATTTTGATTATAATGATAATAAAATAATGCACGTTTGGGACAATATTATATTTGCAGATGAATATTATAATGAATATTTTACGGCACTGTTGAGCAAAGCTGATGTTCATGGCAGACCGACTTTAGAAGGACATGCCTACAAGGAAGAGTTGCATCATTTAGGAAAAAAAGAGGATAATGCAGAATGGAGTATCCACGCAAGGACGCATGCCTATTATCATGGAACAATTGATTTGTATTCATCAAGTGATGGTGATGGCATAGATGATATTTCAGATTCGTGGTATATTAAGGGTCCAAGAAACAAAACAGGCTTTAACTTGAGTAGAATCAACTTTGAAAAACAAAAGAAAAATCCTTTTACTAATATAAAGTATCTTCAAGGTCTTAATTATAAAATAAAATCTTATCTATACCCTTCTTCTTTATCAAAAAATAATAGAACATATATATTGTCTAGTAGTAAGCAAACTATTCCAAATATAGGTATATATAATTTGAATAATAAAGATATTAAAATTGGTGAAAATGTTAATATTTCATATTATTATCAAAATAAAGATAAAGGAAATGTTGAGGTTGAATTTTATTTAGATGATGATAGAAATCCATATAATAACTCCAAATATCAATACCTTATAGCTCACAAAGACTTTACTCCTACAACATCATTTATTAACAAAGGAAAAATAATTTGGACACCAACATTAAATGATATAGGAGAGCATTATCTTTTGGCAAAGATTACAAATACTTCTATTTATCCTGAAAGAACTACTTATGCATATATGACAGTTCCAATAAATGTCTGGAAAGAACAAACTCAACAACATACAAATCACCCACCACAAACACCTAATGTATATTTTGGTAGTGTTATTAGTAAAAAACCATCGGGTGTAACAGTTTCTTTATCTACATCATCATTTAGTGATCCTGATAGTGAGGATACTCATTGGAAAACTTGGTGGGGATTAAAAAGAAACGGCAAGTATGTTTGGCATAGTGGCTGGAGCACAAACAACAAAACCAATAAACAACTTAAAAATTTAAGATACAATACAACCTATACGGTGGATGTAAGACATATGGATAATCATGGTGTATGGTCAAGTAGTTGGGGTAGTGTTACATTTACTACACCTGAAGCACCTAAGCCTACAATACAAGTTTATGATGCTATTAGTATAACACAAAACAGTGCTACAATTATGACTACATATGAAAAATATGGGGTTGATAATACTAAAGTGAATATATCTTGGGGTAAAACAAGGGTCGTAATTAACAATACCGAAGAACTTACATCTGCTAAAGATAGATCTGGTGGTGAACTACCACTAAATGGATTAGAGTGCGGAACAACATACTATTATAGAACTAATATTTATAACAGCAGAGGATCTGCACATAGTCAGATCAAAAGCTTTACAACTTTGCCTTGTCAAGCACAAATAAAAATCGAATCAAACTATATGCAAGATGGCATTATTGATTTGGGTGATATTGAAATAGGTTCCTGCAAGACTACCACGGTATCTATTGTAAAAGATAACAATAAAGGAGATGCTGCCGGCAATGTAGAATTGGTGCAAAATGAAGATAATGCATTTAGTATTGTAGGAAGTAGTAATTTTAATTTGACAGACAAAGGGGATAAAAAAGATATTGAAGTCAAACTGTGTGCAAATGATAGTAAATATTATGGAACAATCCTTCAGGTAAAAGCAGATAATTTAACATATAAAGATAATAAAAGTGCCATATTGATACAAGGTCGTGGTGTTAATAATGATGGTGATTCTGTAAATAATGACTTTTACATTCAGAAAATACAAATCGATAAGACAACACTAAAACCTAATGATATTTTCACTCTAAATATTGATTTTGCATATACAGGAAACAGTGATGAAATCTTAAAACCTAATGCAAAGGTTTATCTGTCTAAAGATGGCGTTTTGGATGAGAACAATAAAATATTTACAATATCTTCTCATATAGAGTTATCTAAAAATAAAAATACTTACCACTTCTCTGATAAGCTTCGTATTCCAAATGACATCAAAAAAGGCAATTATTTTGTATATGTAAAAATAAATGCGGATGGAAGTATTCCAGAGAGAGATTATATGAATAATTTTGCCAATACCGAGATAACTATAGACAATAATGTTAGCGATAGAGATGATGGACATGGCGGAACAAGTGGCACAGATGCTCCAGGAGGAGATACGGGTGGCAATATGATCCTATATACATGGAATGAAGCCAATCAAAACTGTGCCAATCAGGGCAAAAGATTGCCTACTATTGATGAGCTTAGATACGCATTGCAACTCAAGCGAACACCTCGATATGCCATTGATGATGGGATAGGATATTGGTCTGGAACTAGTTTTGGGTATTTGTATGATCAAAACGATACAGACAACTACTATTTTGTCAAAGAGAATAATATAGGTAATTTATTTATTGCATCTACTGATGAGAAACTGCACTCTTATTGTGTTGATCCTAATGCTGACAATTTTGACGGCATTACGCATCTTGATGATATATCAGTCGCCAAAAATAGCACAATTGATCCTATATTGATAGATACAGATATCAAAGATAATGTCGATATAAGTTATCGGGCAGAATCAAGCAATACAGATCTTGTAGTGGCAAATATGTATGATAATGATCTGGAATTGAGCTTGATGGAGGATATGATCGGCACTTCAAAAATAATTATGTATATTGATGCTAATGGAACAACTATCAAAAAAAGCTTTTTGGTGAAAGTCTATGACAAAAATGCGTCGGATAACAATGATACAGGTTCAAAAAATGGCGGCGGATGTAGCTATAGTCCTAATGCAAAGAGCTTTGATCCAATAACACTGTTGATGCTATTGGTAGCTATGTTGTATCCATTTAGAAGAAAGATATCGACAAAAAGGTGAGGTTTCCTTGCCGAATAGTGATTTCTATTTGGAATCGAGACTATTGCCGTGTGTGGTATGGTTGCTTAACCGTCTCTTTATAAATTTTATGGTAATATCGCGTTCCCAAAAAGTATTGATGAGTGCCAATTCCGTCATTAGTGGTAGTCGTCAGTACTTTGCGAAAAA
>JALSPK010000028.1 GCA_026986005.1 Saprospiraceae bacterium | reverse complement strand
AAAGAAGTTAAATATGAAGAAGAAGAGTTTGAATCAAGTGATTTTAGTATATTTAAAAATATATCCGAAGCCATTGATGAAATATTTTCCTTAGGTTTTTAATCAACAAAATCCTCCTCAAATCTTTTTGTTAATTTATTGGGTCAGCTTTCTTTTTTTAGTTTATAGCCATTTAAGAAAGACTTTATATCCATCCTTTTTTTCCCTTGCATTTTCACATCAAGTACATTGATAAAACCATCATTTGTTGCTATTTTAAAATATCTTTTATTGTCCGTCAATATCTTCCCGGGTATTACTACTTGACCATATTCTTCTTGCCATCCCTTATAAATCTTAAATATCTTATCGTCAATTGTAGTCCAAGCTCCGGGATACGGGCTTAAACCCCTAATAAAATCATAGACTTCTTTCGTACTTTTACTCCAATCTATTTCGCAATCTTCTTTAAATATTTTTGGAGCTGAACTAGCCTTTGATGAGTCCTGTGGTTTTAACTCAACATTTCCTGCTTTTATAGCTTTCGCTGTTTTAAGTACAACTTTAGCTCCCAATTCCATAAGTCTATCGTGCAATTCTCCTGCTGACTCATCATCTCCTATAGCAATCTTTTCTTGAAATAAAATATCCCCGACATCAATTTTATGCTGCAACTTGAATGAAGTCACTCCGGTTTCTTTTTCTCCTCTGATTATCGACCAGTTAATGGGGGCTGCTCCACGAAACTTGGGGAGCAAAGAAGAGTGCAAATTGTATGTACCTAGAGGAGGCATATCCCAAACTACTTCCGGCAACATTCTAAAAGCAACAACAATCTGCAGATCTGCTTTCAAGCTTTTAAGTTCATCTACAAATTCTGTAGCTTTCAAATTTTTAGGTTGCAATATTCTAAGACCATGTTGCAATGCGTACTTTTTAACATCAGATTCAATGAGTTTTTTCATACCCCTACCCCCATATTTATCAACAGAAGTAATGACTCCCACTATGTTAAATCCATTTCTTCTTAGGATATCCAATGATGGAACTGCAAATCCGGGAGTCCCCATAAATACAATATTCATATCGAAAAATTTAAAACATTAATTATAGTTGAAACAGACATGTCATTTTGTTACTCTACCTTCAATTTTTGAGTTAATATGAGCACCTTTAGCATTGGTTTGCTTTACTTCATCTATTAACACATCTCTAATAAGAACTTGGTCAACATCAACTCTTTTAGCTTCTTTCAAAAAAGTGCATTTATCACCACCATTAGCTATATAATCAGGCATTGCAATTGTGTATATCTTATCCTTATCAATTTTTCTACCTTTTATTAAAATATTTACAGCCTTATCATTTTCAATCTTATAACGAACAGAACTACTTATTGGCCATCCTCCGTACAAAGCCATCCTATCCATGAGTTGTTGGACTGTATTGGCGTCTGCTTTTAGTATTACAACATAATTATTGAAGGGCATCAACTCATAAATTTTTCCCAAAGTAATCCCTCCTTTTGCTAGCTCTCTAATTCGGATTCCCCCATAGTTTTGAATAGCAAAGTCAATGTTCATACCACTAATTCGCTTGGCACCTGAAGCGATAGCATCAGAAACCCAGTTTCCAAGTGTTGACTCCGGTTGCCTTTTGAATAAACCATCAGAATAACCTAGCACTTCATTCATTTTCTTTGACAACTTAGCTTTGTATGGTTCTATAATAAAATCTATGTCAGAACTATCTTTATCATCTAGTTTCTTATCTATTTTATTAAAAGAACTATTTGTCTTGTCAATTGAGTAATAAGTTTTACAAGAAGAAAACACAAACAAAAACACAAATGAGTATAAAATTATATTTTTCATATTTACCAATGATTTTACTAGTTAAAATATATCTCCACTTCTTTACGTATTGCTTTTAGAGTAGTCCTCACAGGATTACTTTCATCCAAAGCATTAAGGACTATCTCAGAAAAGACATCAGCATCATCTGAATTTGGAGCTTTACCTGCTCGGACCAAAAGTTCTATAACTTGGCTTTTACACATATCAATTATACTCCAAAGGCTTTCGGATATATATATTTGCTGTGTAAGATTGTGATCATACTCCTGCTTAACCGCAAGAATCAATAATTGCTCCAAATCTTTTCCTGAAGTAGCTTCTTTTCGAAATCTTAATATCATATTCTCAGGAGAAATACGCTCACAGAACAGTGCCAATCTTTCATAGGCATGCAATCTCAGTGGCATTGTACTATTAGCATTATCACTTTTCAATTTCATTTTTTCCAAAGTATACACTTTCATATAATGATACTTCATCAACACATAAACCGTTAAAAAAACAATTAGTGCCGGAACTGTTATTTTGATAATCTCTAGTACTGTATCCATATTAAAATTTGTTTTGAATGCAAAGTTAATTAAACTAAGATATTCTTTGTTATGAAGTGCTTTAAAAAAACATTATCACAAGGTTTTTTGTGAAATTAAAGTATACTTATATATTTGCAAAATGAATTGGTTGCTAATTTGGATTGTTCTATACCTAATCTTAATAATCGTTTTGTCTTTGAGACATGTTCGTAGCACGGACATGGAACAATACATGGTCAATAATAGGAGAACTGGCACATTCCCGTTGGTGGCAACTACATTAGCAACTTTTGTCGGAGGGGGTACTTCCATTGGATTAATGGCTCTTGGATACGAATCAGGTTTTGCTGCAATTGGAATTGGAGTGGCATATGCGTTAGGATTTTTTATAATGAGCCGATATGCAGGAAAGATAAGAGATTTTGGTGCAAATAATAAAATTTATAGTTTTCCTAATTATCTTAATTTCATATTCAATCAAAAGACATCAAAAAAATATTCGAGGACATTTACACTAGTAGTAAGTGGAGTTAATATATTTATTTTCTTTTTTATGCTGGCAGCACAGTTTGTTGCGATGGCAAGTTTATTGAAATTCACATTTGAGATAGGATACAACGCAGCTACTATCATATCAGCCCTGATAGTCATATTTTATACAGCTTTAGCAGGACTATCGGGTGTGATAATTACGGATATAATTCAATTTATAGCAATCATAATAATGATATTTGTGATATTTATTCCCGGTGTATGGAACGATACGAGTCACTTACAAAGGTTAAGTGAGCTTCCCAATGAATTTCTAACCGGTACGCATTATGGATATACTTTTCTGATTGGGTTGCTTGTGTTCTTATCTTGGTCAGTACTGGTAAGGATGGATATTTGGCAAAGGATATTAGCTGCTAAAGACGCAAAAACAGCTAAAAGAGTAAGTATAATTTCAGGTCTTGGAATGCTTCCTTTTTATATTATCTTTCCATTAGTAGGTATGGCTATAAAATTGACTGTTGAGGATGTAGGTAGTCCTAAAGATGTTGCATACATTTTCATCAATAACCACAGCAACGGATTTCTTCTTGCTTTTGCAGTAGTCGGAATGCTATCAGCACTCATGTCTTCCGGTGATAGCTTTCTTAATATAATTTCAATTTCGGCAGTAAAAGATTTTTGGAAGGAAAAAAACATATCAAGCCAAGCTATTTTCATGAGGATAGTAACCATAATATTTGGAGTTTTAGCGATGGCTATTGCTTTAATATTCCCTAATATAGTAGACCTTATGGTCTTAGGACTCAGTACGATTTCGATATTCGTCCCAATCACATTATTAGCATTGACAAACAATAAAGCGGGTGATTATAGTAAACTAGCATTGTACAGTATATCGTCAGGATTTATCGTAAATATTGTTTTTTTTATTTTTGGACTATTGCATCCGGACAAATTCCAAGCTAAATCCTCTTTTGTCCCCGGATTTATTATTGCTACAATAGTGTTACTAATAGGAATCAAAGTTCAAAACATAAAAATGCTGAATAAACAAAGCTGAAATAGATAATTATTAATTTTCGCTCCTAGCCCTAAAACCGATATTCTTTTTATCAAAAATCACTTTCTTATTATCCATCACCTTTGAGATATCGATTGGTAATACTAAATTTATTTCGGATTCAACCCTTTTATCCTTAGGAAGTGTTGAGATTCTGATATTCTGATTCTCTGCTATTTCAATCACGATTTTTCTTACCTTTCTAGCATTGCCAAAATACTTATCTTTTTTCTTAGTAATATCATCAAGGTATTCTAGCAAAACTTCATTGGCTGTATCCGACAAACTCAAATCTTTATCATCAAACATACTTACTGCAATATCAAAAAGCTGTTGTTTAGAATAATCCTCAAACTTCAATATCTTATCAAATCTGGATTGAAGCCCAGGATTCGTCTTCAAAAACTGCTCCATATTTTCAGGATAACCGGCTACAAAAACAAAAAATTCTCCTCTTTTATCTTCCATCCTCTTCAATAATGTTTGTATCGCCTCACTTCCATAATCTGCTCCTACTCCACCTGATGACAGAGAATAAGCCTCATCAATAAACAAGACTCCTCCCATTGCCTCATCTATTTTTTCTGCTGTTTTTATCGCTGTTTGTCCTATAAATCCGGCTACTAAACCTTGTCTATCTGTTTCGACCATATGCCCTCTTTCCAATATACCAAGAGCCTTATATATTTTTGTCAATATTCTTGCAACTGTAGTCTTTCCGGTTCCCGGATTACCTATAAATACGGTATGCAGGAAAAAATTATTCAAAACATCCTTTCCTGTTTCAATATGATATCTAACTACACCCACTGTCTCAATTATCTCCTGTTTTACCCTTTCAAGACCGATCAAAGCATTTAACTCATCAAAAGCCTCTTGCAACAATACTTCGTCGATAGGTATTTTGGGCAGAGACTTGACTTTTTCAAATTCAATTCTCTTAACATCTTCTAAGGTAACTGTTTTCAACTCATCTGACTCCAAATCCTCAAAATTGTCCATCTTCATAACCCTCAAAGCCATATTTATTTTTGCTTTTTCTATCAAATCATAAACATACCTGGCATTCCCAAAAGTTTTATCT
This sequence comes from Saprospiraceae bacterium, assembly GCA_026986005.1. Lineage (GTDB taxonomy): Bacteria > Bacteroidota > Bacteroidia > Chitinophagales > Saprospiraceae > JADJGA01. Next base: position 53,510 of record JALSPK010000028.1, on the reverse strand, counting down.
CTATCGCGATAGGCTTTCACTATTATATCGTCAATTTTTTTTCTCGCTTCCATTGTACACACTATTTCTTTATTTTCCATTGCAATAGCTGCAATTTTTGATAAATCTTGTGGCATGTAATCCGAAAAGTTAAAAAATAATTTAAATCTTGATTTCAATCCAGGATTTGATTTGATAAAATAATCCATTTCCTTAGGATAGCCCGCAGCTATTACCACCAAATCTCCATCTCCATCCGACATCTCTTTAACCAATATCTCAATCACCTCCTTACCAAAATCCTTACTATCACTATTTTCTCTTGACAAGGAATAAGCTTCATCAATAAAAAGGACACCACCTTTAGCATCTTTTATAGCCTGTTTTACTTTTGGTGCTGTCTGACCGATATATTCCCCTATCAGATCTACTCTATCAACGGAGTGCACATGACCTTTGGAAAGAATTCCCATCTTTTTATAGATCATCCCCATCATTTCAGCAACAGTTGTCTTCCCTGTACCCGGATTACCCATAAAAACCATATGGATATCAATATCATTTTCTTCTTTAAACCCTTTTTCTTTTCTAAGTTTTATGAACTGAATATATTTTGCATGATTTTTTATTTGAGTTTTAATCCCTTCAAGACCTATTAGTTTATCGAGATTTGCCATCAATTCTTCCAAAGTAACACTGTCATCAATATTCTTAATAGCCAAATCAACCGGAGATAGATCTTCAGGAAAAAATACTGATGGTGCACCTTCTTCAAATTCGTCTCCAACTTCAAACTTAGCACTAGCAATATGCGCATCAAAAACCATAATATCAACGGTATAAACTCCATTGAACCACGATCCGGGTTCTTCTGCTCCCCAGCCTAATGATACCTCAAAAGAGTCGTCATTGGCAGAAACAGATATCACTTTACTTGCAACCCCTTTTAGCTCTCTACTCTCTGTATGAAATAATAAAAAGACTTCAGCTTTCCAATCAATATCAAATTCAAACATATTATCAAATACCATATTGACATAGATAAATCTAGTTTTTTCTGAACTAAAAACTTTATATCCTTTTTCATCTAAAGAAGAAATTTGTGATAGACCTTCTGTTAAACTCAATTTATTTAATACTAATAATCCTCCAGAAATTTCATCATTATAAATCTCCAAATCTTCTATAAAAAATGTTTTAACTCCAATCAATTCTCCATCAACCTTGGCTTCCCAAAAATATTCTCCATGTTTCCAAAATACTCCTTTCTTTGAATTGCCCCACCCTTCTCTTAAATAAAACACGTCTGTATCCTTAGATATTTCTCTTTCAAAGTTCAAATCGCAAATCTTTTTTATATCTCCTTTTTCTTTTTTATAACATGTTATATTAAAATCAGCAGTCCAATCTTTTCGCTCAAAATGCAAATTGTACAAAGATGTCTCAAAGTAGATATAATCCGTGTTCTGTTTTAAAAAGACTTTTCTATACTTTTTTAAAGCACTTGCCAACCACTCCGTTGAACTATAGGTCTTTAAACTTTTAAATTTGTAATTTAACATATATTTTATTAATTTTAAATTGACAAAAGAAACCGGCATTTCTATTAACAAGAAAATAATAAACTTAGTTTGGAAATGTTAATAATAATAGTCAATAACTGCAATTCAATCTAAAAAACGTGTATTTCAAATTGATTCTTATCGGGTCTGATTGTCTACTCTAAAAGTGTACCTACCACATTGTTCTGCCTTTATCCCGGGGTCTTCCTCCCATATAAATCTACCAACGTAATCAATTGCCTCCTTTATCACTTTCTTGTCATGGATAGTAGTACCTCTTTTTATTAAATCTACAAAAGTGGATCTCCCGCGGCGATCGATACAAACTTTCATGACAATTTTCCCGTTTTTACTTTGAAGTAGATGACTTCTCCTAGGTCTATTCACAGGTTGCCTTCCAAATATTCCTTTGCCTGTACCGTCAAAAGCACCATTTCCTGCACCACCTGTGCCAATGCCGGAAGTACTATCATTGCCCGATTTATGATATCCACTACCCTTCCCTTTTTTACCTTGTCCAGTCCCTGTACCATCCTGATTAGAAGGTGATGAGGAATTAGTTCCTCCACCTTTACTTGCACTTGGTGAAGAAGATGGAACCTGTGAAGGCACATCTTCTATTTCACTTGGTGAATCGTTTGTTTCAAGTGGCGTCACTTTTTCGGGGATTGTCTCCTCCACTTGTTTTTTGGGAACTTGACTTACCACTTCCGGAACGCTTTCTACTGCTTCAATCTCAATTTCCTTTTCAAATATTTCGGACTCCATCGGTGCTGTAGGAACCTGTGGTTTTGGTGTATTAACCTTAGGTGTCTTTACCGGTTTTGGAGTACTTTTAGTCTTGATTTTTTCTACATTTGAAGTTCTGACTTTATCCACTTTTTCATTCCTAGCTCTCTGAGCACCCTCTGCTGCCACTCCTTTGAAACTATTGGCGGAGGGTCCTTGATCAAATCTTATTGCTATAGCAAATTGTTTGTCTATATTTTCATTAGGGTCATCTTTTAATATGGGATATAGCGCGATCAAAAGTATTAAAACATGCAATGTTATCGATACTCTAAGCCCTTGCTTTTTATTCTCTTCCTCCATATATAGTGTTGGTACTGCCATAATATATTTTTTACCTTAACGCAATTATAGACAAATTTATTAAATATATAACAAAAAATAGTAATATCAATCGTAAAAATTAACAAAATTTTAAATAATAAGCCAACAAATACTGTCTTTACGTACTAACAAATATCATCTTATTGAAAAAACTGCATAGCTTAAAGCAAACATTTTATGCAATATTTTCTTCTTTCCACAAGCAAATTGTTACAAACTATTCAAATTATTGAATATCACTATTAATAAATGCAATAAACAATAAAATATTGTGTAATCAAGTACGTTTATAGAACAAACTAACAATCAAGATCATGAAAACTAAACTAACTTTCATTGTAATCACTTTTATTTTTTTTACAATCGCACTTACCGGACAAAATACAACAAGATTCAATTGTGATATTGTAATTGATGGAAGCACTATCAATTATCCTTTCACAGGCGGAATTAATTCCCCTCAATTGAATAAAATGGATTTAAATAATGACGGTCTTGAAGATCTAATCGTTTTTGACCGGTTAGGTGATAAATTAAGTGTATTTATTAACAATAAAGGAGAATATGTATTCTCACCGGAATACGAAAACATATTTCCAAAAATAGAATATTGGATGCTTTTGGTCGATTACAATAACGATGGGTTAAAAGATTTATTCAAATCATCCGGTTCTTCTGATATTGAAGTTTGGAAGGCTGTAGCTATAAACGATAAAATTCATTTTGAAAAATACAAAAACCCTTACTTTCCAAAAGATGTTTTATCTAGAAAAAAGAATAGTGGAAACGGATATTTCAAAATAGAAAATCTTCAAAGTGACATACCGGCGATCGTGGATATTGACAAAGATGGAGATTTGGATATATTATCTTTTTCAGATGGAATTAGTTTAAAGCTTTATAAAAATATTTGTGTAGAAAACAATATTTCCCTTGACAGTTTCAAATATATTTGGACAAACAATTGCTGGGGAAGATTTGAAGAGGACAATTTTTCTTCTGAGATTCATTTAAGTACCAATCCGTATAGATGTGCTAGTCAAGCAATGATGTTTCAAAGACATGCTGGTTCTACCACATTGTTATTGGACATGGATGATGATGGTGATTTTGATGCATTGATAGGCGACATAGCATATGATTCGTTGATGTACTTAAAAAACGGTGGCGACTCCAATAATGCTTGGATGACTGAAATAGAAAGAGGATTTCCAAGTTACGATACACCAATAGCATTGAAATCATTTATAGCAGCGGCGTATATTGACTTAGATTTTGATGGAATAAAAGATCTCGTATTAACGCCCAATGAAGACTATGACTACGAAAATCATCCTCAAAATATAGATAATATATACTTTTACAAAAATACAAATACCAACTCAAAGCCTAATTTTAAATTCGTAAAAAAAGATTTTTTAGTCGATAAAATGTTGGATTTAGGTGGCAATATCTACCCCACTTTTACTGATGTCAATGCTGATGGATTGATGGATATCGTAGTAGGTACAGGACCAAAGGTCTCATTTGAAAACATAACTCCTTCTAAGTTGTATTACTTTAAAAACACTGGTACCAAGACTACTCCAAAATTTGAATTGGAAGATAGTAATTATTTGAATTTGAAAAAGATCAGTTCTGAATCAGAGTTGAGTTACTTCACACCTTCATTTGGGGATTTAGATGGTGATGGAGACAATGATCTGATTATAGGGAATCATAAGGGGACATTGATTTATCTCGAAAATAAAGCAGGAAAAGGCAAGCCATATAGTTTTGAATCTCCCATACTCAATTACAAAAACATAAATGTAGAGAGTTTTTCAGCTCCGAATATATTTGACCACAACAACGATGGCTTGGGTGATCTTATAATAGGTGTAGGTGCAAATTTTCATGACGATCAAAAAAACTTAGGTGCTGTTGTTTACTTTGAAAATACAGGAAGTACAGACTCTGCCGATTTTAATAGTGATGCGCTCCAAAAACCTAACAATTCCTTTTATGGCGAATTGGACTACAATGAAGACTTCAGCTATACATCTTTTGCTACTATAAGTACTTACCAAGATGACAAAAACAATCTTTTATTTACCGGATTTAAAAGTGGAGGCATCAATATATACAATGATTTTATAGGTCACAGATATGACAAATTAACCCCCTACATTGAAAAATATGGCGATATTGATATCGGAAATAAATCTGCTCCTGCTGTTGCAGATATCGACCATGATGGTTATCTTGAAATATTGATTGGGACTGATAGAGGTGGATTTGAATTTTGGAATACAGACATCAAAATCCATGATGGTGTAAGCACAAATGAACCCAATTTAAAATCAAGATTTGAGGTTTACCCGAATCCTGCAAAAGAGTATATTTACATAAAAACCGATTTGGGAAACATCAAAGACATTAAGTATAAATTAACAAATATATGGGGACAAACCGTAAAATCAGGTAATTTGTGTCAAGTAAATAATAAAATTGATGTAAATGTGTTAAAAGAGGGAATATATTTATTAACTTTGAGCTCGGACGGTAAAAATTATTCCGAGAAAATTATAAAACAGAAAAATTAAAACAATGAAGAGAACAATTATTGCATTAGTATTATTTATCTCCTTTTTTAGCATTCAGACAAATGCGCAAAAGTACACTAAAGGGTATATGAAATTTGAAATCTCCGACTTTAAAGCAGAGAATGCAGATGATCCACAGATGAAAATGGTTGAAAATATGATAAAAGGAACAACCACAAAACTTTATTTCAAGAAAGATAAGGCTCTTACAAAAATAAACAGTATGGGAGGTATGAGCATCATCAAAATATTGATAGATAAAGATGGTAATTCAGAAATGTACATGGAAATGATGGGACAAAAGTTTTTGATTAAAATGGACAAGAAAAAAGCAGAAGAATTGAAAAAAGAGCAAAATATCGGAAAACAAGAATACACTCATCACAAAGATAAAACTAAAGAGATATTAGGTATGACTGCCCATTTGGTAGACGTAACATCAAAAGAAGGAGAGCCAAAAATAGAGATGTGGGTTACTAACGAAATAGACACAAAAGCTATGGTTCAACAAGGTATTGACAACGATGAAATCGGTGGTTTCCCATTGGAATATACCGTATCAATTCCTGGACAGTTTGCTATGACTACAAAAGCGGTTAAATTTAAAGAGGACTTTAAGGATTCGGTATTTGATTTTGACAAAACAGGATTTCAAGAAAAAACAATCGAAGAATTAAAAGGAATGGGAATGGGAGGTGGAGGATTCTAATCCCACAAATTCGTTCATATAAAAAAAGATTGCTTCATCAGTTTGAGGCAATCTTTTTTTTATTAAAAATCATCATTAATAACTACACCTGTACCCGACAACTTGGACAATATAACTTTACCATCAATAATATCGTGTGTTTTGGCAATATCTTTTTTCAATAAAAGTGCACCGTCCATATCCACGTAATCCAAATACGGCAATAGCTGTCCAACAGCAGCTATACCTACTGACGATTCTGTCATACAGCCTACCATAGTTTTCAAACCGAGTTTCTTTGCCTGAATTATCATCCTCCTTGCAGGAGTTAGCCCACCTGCTTTAACCAATTTTACATTAATGCCGTGGAATCTCCCTACGCATTTAACAACATCTTCTTCTATTCTACAAGATTCATCCGCTATTACCGGCAATTGACTATTTTCAAACACGACCTCCATCTCTTTCCACCAGTTTGCAGCAAGAGGTTGTTCGATAAATTCAACACCCAAAGTCTTTAATCGGCGCGAATTATTTATTGTCTCCTCAATAGTCCAAGAAGCATTTGCATCAATTCTAAATTTGGAATTTGTCAATTCGCGTAAGGTTCTGACAATCTCGATATCATTATTTGTACCTAGTTTTATTTTGTAAAGAGGCCAAGGAAACTCAAGAACTTTATTCTTCATCACCTCTATATCATCAATACCTACTGTATAATTTGTCATAGGCATATTTTCGCTATTAAGCTCCCACAAATCATATAATGGTTTGCCCTGTATCTTACCAAAAAGGTCATTGGCGGCGATATCAATAGCGCAGTGTAAAAACCTGTAATCATCTAAATACTTATTTAGAAAATCCCAAAATTTTTCAGGACTCCCCAAACTATAAGACTCAATCAATGGTCTTATAGTTTCCAATTTTTCAATCATCCCTTCAATAGTAAAACCGTAGTATGAATTTTCAACAGCTTCTCCATATCCTACTATTCCATCCTGTTCAAGCCTGACGATTAGACTTCTTTGAATCTTATGTGAACTTCTGGCAATGCCAAAAGTATGTTTCAATTCAAGATTATAAGATTTATAATTTAGTTTCATAGATATCTAGGTAAGGGAATTTTCTAATAATACTAATTCTTTTTTACTCATATCAAATTTGGCTTCGATCCCAATTGGCAAAGTACACATATCTTTGATGTGTCCAAAGGAGAATCCATAAAATAGCGGAAGACCAAGCGGTTCAAGTCTATCTTTAATTGTTTCGAGCAAAGTCAAAGATCCATCAGTCCCTGGATCTACATCACAATCTTTAAACACGCCTAAAATTATCCCGGAAGCTTTTGATATATCCGTGGAAAAGAGCAATTGTGTCAACATCCTATCAATTCTGTAAGGCTTTTCCCCTACGTCTTCGATAAATAATAATTTATCCTTTAAATGCAAGTTGAATTTAGTACCCGACATAGCTGACAATAGGCTTAGATTTCCACCAATAAGTTCCCCTCTCATGTTTCCATCAACAATGACAGATGATACAAAAGCACCATTTTCTTCTTCCACATTGTAGAAAACAGGAATCTTTACGGAAGCACTATTACTAAAAAGTACTTTTTTAAAATTATCCAATGTATAAGGAGTTAATTCAGTAGCTCCCACAGGACCGTGAAAAGTTACCAAGCCGGTTTTGGCATTTATCGCATTCAGCAATGCTGTTATGTCGCTATATCCTATTATTATCTTGGGGTTACTCCTAATAAGGTTATAATCGAGGTTCTCTATTATCCTAGTCGTACCATATCCACCTCGTACGCACCATATTGCATCTACTGTGTTATCAGAAAACATCTGATGAATATCGTCTATTCTCTCCTTATCGGTGCCGGCTACAAAGCCATAGTCTTTGAATAGATTATTTGCATTTTTATATTTCAACCCTAGACTTTTGATATTTTTGATGGTTCTATTATATGCATCTTTGCTAAATGCACTACCCGGTGCAATAAGTCCGATGGTATCCCCTTTTTTCAATTTTTTAGGCTTTATTTTTTTTGCTTTGTCATATTTATCACCGGCTCCAACCTTTAATGGGATAGAACAAGAAACAGCACCTAGACCTGCACCGGCAATTATCATTTTATTAAAACTTTTTCTTTTCATTTTCAACTATTTTAAATAAAAGGCAAGAGTGAGTGATAAATATGCATTTGAAGTGCCGTCATTAAAGCTATCAGTTCCATGAAATTCAGAAAACCCATTCCATTTATCACCAATATCAAATCCGTATTTTAAAATCGGTGCAACAATCAAATGCTTTGTTAATTTCATATCCAAACCAATACCAAAATCAAATTTTCCTGACACTCTTTTTGTATTTACTCTTTCGGGTGCGTCTTTAATCTCTCTAAAAACTCCAAAAATACCGGGAGAGACTTGAATAAAAAAACTTTTTTTCAACCAATCATTTCCGTTTGAAAAGCTCGGGCAATCCCTCTCAAAAGTTCTTCGTACAAAATCAAACATATAAACATTAATATCAAATTCAAAACCAAGCTGATGTGAAATATACTTAAAATTTTGATTAACATCATTCAAATTAAAATCGGAGTATAAATAATAAATACCGGGAGTGAACTCCAAACGATAATCAGCCAATCTAAACCAATAATTAACACCTCCCCCATAAGAATACCGGAAAATTTCATTTTGATTTTCTGAAAATTCATAAATAACATCATTCCAAGTTGAATATCGATTTTTAGCTGATATTAAATCTAAGCCTATTTGAGCTTTAACTCCATAAATTATTGATACAAAAAAAACAACTAATAAAAATCTTTTAATTAAATACATAAATTCTCATTTTTTGAACTACTCACTATTTGGCAATAAAATAATCAATACTTATAACTTTAATTCCACTGATACCGCCTTAAAAGACAGAACTATAAAATACTGCATAAAACTTTTTTTCATAAAAAAACATATACTTCTTCCATTTATTTAACGGTATTTATAACGCTAAAAAAGCAAAACAAACCTATTCAGTTTCAAAATTACAAAAAAAAATTAACAAATCTAGTATAAAAATACTATCTTCGTTTGCTCTATTTTACTATTGTACTTTTACTGATATAAAATAGTCAAAATATATTAAAATTATTTTTGTAAGCTCAAAGTAAAACACAGCTTAAAAGATAAAATGGTTTATTGGACTATTTTTCTGTAGTAAAAAGTTTTGACCTCAAAGTGAAATAGATAAGACAAAGACGATATTATACAATTAAATAAAATACATGAAAAACACAACAGATCTTATAGCTAGGATATTAATAGCTATAATGTTCTATTACGAAGCTTTTGATTCATTTTTATTATTTAGTCAAACCAAAGAGACAATGACAAAATACGGTATGACATGGAATCAAGATTTCATATTAGGGAGCATAATAGTTTTTCTTATTTTGGGAGCGACGATGGTTCTAATAGGATATTATTCAAATATCGGAGCTATTTTCCTACTCGCTTATCTTATACCCTCCACCATCATGTTTTATTCTTTTTGGGATGTACCGGAGGATGTCATGAGAATACAATTGATAAATTTTATGAAAAATATGGCTATCATAGGAGGATTGCTCTTACTTGTAATAAACAAACCGGGCAAGTACAGCATAAAAAGACTTATTTATGTAATGCGCCTACCCGGATAAAAACAATAACTCATATGAAATACTCTTGGATATTATTTGATGCTGACAATACTCTATTTGATTTTACTCATTCACAAAAAAAAGCTCTAGAGCATACTTTTGAAGCATTTGGGATAAAATACCACGATGATCTTTTCCCTTTGTTTACTGCATTAAACAATAGGATATGGAAAGCTTTTGATGAAAATAAAATCACACATGAAGAGATAAAAACCGAAAGATTTAAAGTTTTATTCAATGATATCGGTGTAAAAAACATAAATTTGGATTTATTTAATATTAAGTTTATTGACAATTTAATATTATATTCTAAACTTATAGTAGGTACAGAACAATTTATTCTAAATATGCATAAAAAAGTCAATATGGCAATCATAACCAATGGCATGAAAGAAGTGCAGAGACCTCGATTTGACAACTGTAAAATCAAAGATAAATTTAAGCACATATTTATTTCAGGCGAAATGGGACTTTCCAAACCAAATAAAGAATATTTTGAAATCGTTCATAAGATAACAGGCAATGCTGAGAAATCAAAATATCTCGTAGTCGGTGACAATATAATTGCAGATGTTTGGGGGGGAAAAAATTACGGTTTTGATACTTGCTGGTACAATCAGCATAAAACAAAAAACGAAAAAAAGGAATTTACGGATTATGAAATAAATAAAATTGAGGAACTTAGCATGATTCTCACCTAAAATATAAATTAATGGAATCCTTAGGACTAAATATTAAAAACGTAATCAGCCTTAAAAATGCAGATATTTTTCAAGGTGATAGTCTTATATTAAAAGATGTCAACTTAAATATCAAGGAAGCAGAATTCACTTATCTAATAGGTAAAACAGGAAGTGGTAAAAGCAGTTTACTGAAAACGATATACGGAGAGCTTCCATTGAAAAAGGGGATAGGAATAGTGGTAGGTCAGGACATTACAGAACTAAATTATGAAAACAAATATCTTTTTAGAAGAAAGCTGGGAATGGTATTTCAACAATTTAATCTAATTAAATCATGGAATGTCTATCAAAATTTAGATTATAGCCTCAGAGCCTTAGACTGGAAAGATAAAGAAAAAAGATTGGTAAGAATAAAAGAAGTATTGTCTGACATTGCATTAGAAAACAAGATTCGAAGCAAAATTTTTGAACTGTCAGGAGGAGAACAACAGCGCGTCGCAATTGCAAGAGCTTTACTCAACAAGCCTCAATTAATAGTAGCAGATGAGCCTACCGGTAGCCTTGACATGAACTCCGCAGATGAATTGATGTATTTGATAAAAAGAATTGCTTCTGAAAACCAAACCGCCGTTATTTTTGCTACACATGATATGCGTATTGTTGATAAGTTTCCGGCATTGACTTATATATGCAAAGATGGCAAACTAATAAGTTTTGATTAAATAGTGTCAGTTTAAAAAGTCGTCAAAATTTAAAAATAATCTTTTTGCGCTATTTTTACTTTATCCTTCTGTTATTTAACCAGCGCCTATATTTATTTGCATTTTTATTGTGTTGCTTTAGGTTTTTGGCAAAGGCGTGATATCCACTACCATCAGGTTTTGCACAAAAGTACAGATAGTTTGTTTCATCTGCATTCAATACAGCATCAATACTACTAACATCCGGCATACAAATAGGACCTGGAGGCAAACCTGCATACATATATGTATTGTATGGTGAATCATATTTAAGATGTTTATTCAGTACACGCTTCAAATCAAATTGACCGGTTGCAAATACTACCGTGGGATCAGCTTGCAACAAAAGCCCCCTCTTCAATCTATTCAAATACACCGATGCTACTTTTGGCTTTTCATCATTTGCCAAAGTCTCTTTTTGAACAATGGAAGCTAATGTAAATACCTCTTTCTCATTCAAATCCAAGGCAACAGCTTTGATTTTTCTATTATCTTTATTCCAAAATTTATCATGTTCAAGCTTCATTCTATTTAAAAATTTCATTGCATCTGTATTCCAAAAAAACTCATAAGTATTTGGAATAAACATAGATAAAATAGTATTTTCAGAGTAGCCCCATTTATCTAAAACAGAACTATCCAAAACCGTTTTCACTAAAGAAGCTGAATCAGCCTCAATATATTTAGATATTTTCCCCATTAAGTCATTTACTGTGCGAACATTGTTGAATGTGATTTTTACGGGCGTTTGTTTCCCTGAACGCAAAAGCGAAATCAACTCTCTATTATTCATTCCCGATTTCAGTATATATCTTCCCGGTTTGATTTTTGACTTTTTGAATTTCATCGCAGAAGCTACGAAATCAAAAGAACTAAAATTTTCTAAAAAATCATTATCTGCGAGAATCGCTTTAACATCATCGTATTTTGAACCGGTAGGAATAAACAATTCATAAGAGCTTAGGTTATCTTTAACATTAGAACCCCAAACCCAATCTTTAATTGTAAAACCAATAATTAATCCACCAAGCAAAATGCTTACCAATAAAAATAATAATATCTTCTTCACTTAAACAATTTTGACACAAAAGTAATAAATTTTATTAACTTTACGATAAATAGTATCTGCACGAAATATTATCAATATGAAAAATCCATTAATTGTACAAGATAAAAGGTTGATTGAAGAAATATTGGACAAAACGCAATATGGCGTATTGGCTTTAAATGGGGAAAGACCTTATGCTTTACCTGTTAATTTTGTCTATTTTGAAAGCGCAATATATTTTCACGGTTCTCATAAAGGGAAAAAAATGACTATTCTGAAAAAAAAACCACTCGTTTCATTTAGTGTGATAGCCGACCATACGATTCTTCCTTCATATATAATGAGTGATAGTGATTTGGCTTGTCCGGCAACGGCATTTTTCAAGTCAATTATTATAGATGGCAAGGTTGAGAGTATAATAAATATGAAAGAAAAGAGGGTTGTTTTTTCTGCAATGATGAAAAAACTTCAAAAGGAAGGAAAATATCTTGATTTTGATTCAAATGAATATGATCGCGCTTTAAAGAAAGTAGCTCTTTTAAAAATTAATATCGAAAGTATTTCAGCAAAATTCAAATTTGGGCAAAACTATTCAGAAAGCAAACGCGCATTAATAATAAGTAATTTAGAAAAAAGAAATGATCCAAACGATAAATTAATAGTAGCAGATATAAAAGCACTTTACAAACTATCAAAAAATAAAAAATATAAAAAAATATAAAAATCACTAAAATAAAATTTACTAAAAATCAACAAATTGCACTATAAAGAGAAAAAAAACTAAAAAAAAAGACTATTTTTTGAATTAAAACATAAATATCTTGGTTTATAAGAATAATACGTGTTACTTTGTGGCACATTATTATTCAGATTAACGAATAATCTGATATTTTTTTAATTTTTTTAATTATTTTTTATGAACATTTTTGTTGCAAAACTAGATTATGACACTCAGGAAGCCGATGTAAGGGATGCTTTCGAGGCTTTTGGAGAAGTTACTTCCGTTAAAATTATCATGGACAAATTTACAGGCCGATCAAAAGGTTATGGATTTGTCGAAATGGCTAATGATGACGAAGGTGCTGAAGCTATCAATGCTTTAAACGATACTGAAATGGATGGAAGAACTATTGTAGTTAAGAAATCCCAACCTAAAGAAAGTAATAGAGGAGGATATAACAGAGGTGGCGGTGGCTACCGAAACAATGATTACTAAAAAACTTAGTACTTAATTGAAGATGCGGTTTCTAATACAAAATATTAGAAACCGTTTTTTTGTTTATATACATACAATTATAACACTATGCAAGAAATAGAATTTATACTTTATGTCTCAGACCAAAATAAAAGTAAAGAATTTTACCAACGACTTTTGTTGAGAGCCCCTGTCTTAGATGTTGCAGGAATGACTGAATTCAAATTAGGAGATAATATCAAATTGGGGCTAATGCCTGAAAGTGGAATTAATAAAATAATAAACGGAAAGTTACCTCATCCAAAGATAGGCAATGGAATCCCCAGATGTGAATTATACTTGAGAATGGACAATGCTTCTGAATATATTCGTAAAGGAATTGAAGCCGGTGGAAAAATGGTAAGTGAATATCAAAAAAGAGATTGGGGTGATAATGCAGGTTACATTTCAGATTTGGACGGGCACATCATTGCATTTGCTGAAAAAACAAAGTAGTGTATGCTTCACCATGATTTAGTAAAATGATAAACATTACATATTGTGAAAAATATACCGGATAAAATAAACCATTACGAGAAACTTTTAAAAGTTTTATTGAAATTGTACCCTGAGAGGGAAGCACACAATATCGCTAAAATATATTTTCAAGATCGCTTCGGCATTTCAAATAAAAGTGTAAACCTAAGTTCAGTCGATTCTGCTATTTTAAACTTGGACATTCAAAGATTCAAGAACAATGAGCCTATACAATATATAGTAGAAAAAACATTCTTTTTTGATAGTTTTTTCAAGATAAATAAATCTGTTTTGATTCCGCGTCCTGAAACAGAAACATTGGTTCAATCAGCAATAAACAGTATTAAAAAGTATGCACCAACGATACTGGATATTGGTACAGGAAGTGGATGTATAGCATTGAGTATTGCAGCAAAATATACTGATGCTCAGATTACGGCAATTGATATTTCAAGCGAAGCTTTAAGTATAGCAAGAATAAATAAAGAAGCCTTTAATATAAAAAACGTGAATTTTAAAAAAATAGATTTTTTAGACAAAACAAGCCATGACGATCTAATCACCTACGATATTATAGTGTCAAATCCTCCATATATCAAACAGGATGAAAAACAATTAATGAGTACTTCCACATTAAAATATGAACCGGATATTGCATTATTTCCTCCAGGAGAAGACTATTTAGTATTTTATAAATCTATTTTTGAATTTGCTAAATCTCACCTAAATAAAAAAGGAGTAGTATTATGTGAGATAAACGAGTTCTCGAAAAAGGATCTTGCAAAATTGCTATTTCATTATAATTATAAATGGGAAATAATAAATGATTTCCAGGGCAAGCCACGAGTATTGAAACTGGAAAAATAATTGAATAACCATATAGGTAATTAATACTTTTGATTACCCATCTGGTCTCCTCTTGGTACAATTATTCGGACAAATTCATATTTCGTTTTAATATGGCACTCGTTACAAGAATTGGTAAGTTGTATAAATCCTTTTTTAAACTTTTCGATATTTTTTTCTTTTATCACTTTAATAATATTTTTTATTGAAGGAGACATTAGAGATAAATACTCTGTTTCTTTCCTTGATGATTGATATTTAATCAAATTATCAAATAATTCACCAATTTCATGAATTTCAAATTCAGCTAATTTCCAGTTACCATTAAGCCCTCCGTACCATAATTTGGCGTGATGTGTTTGAATATCTCCCATCGTTTCACCAAATCCGGGTGTATAGACACTATCCAACCTTTTTTCTAAACTATCAATTTTGCTGATTAAATCACGCTTATCTCCTACCCTTTTATTGGAGCAAGAGACAAGCATGAATAAAATTAAAATGAAAAAAACCTTATTCATTTTTTAAAGTTATCTGAAACTATCCATTCTTTAGTGCCATGAGAATAATCATAAAATCCTTCTTGAGATTTTCTACCTAATTTACCTGCCTGAACCATATTTTTCAACAATGGACAAGGTGTGTATTTTGGATTACCAAATCCATCGTGTAGCACATCTAAAATAGCTAGACAAACATCCAAACCTATAAAATCCGCTAATTGCAAAGGCCCCATTGGATGTGCCATTCCAAGCATCATTACAGTATCAATCTCTTGTACTCCTGCCACACCTTCGTAAAGAGAATAAATGGCCTCGTTGATCATTGGCATCAGTATTCTATTGGCAATAAATCCTGGATAATCATTAACCTCAACGGGTACTTTACCGAGTTTTTTAGAAATCTCCATTATTGTTTTAGTAACTTCATCCGTAGTACTGTATCCTCTAATAATTTCAACCAATTTCATCACAGGAACAGGGTTCATAAAATGCATTCCAATAACTTTTTCAGGTCTATTGGTTACCGAAGCAATTTTGGTAATAGATATCGAAGAAGTATTGCTAGCCAAAATAGCACTATCCGGAGCAAACTTATCAATATCTTTAAATATTTTCAGTTTTAATTCAACATTTTCAGTTGCTGCTTCGACTACTAAATCGGCATTTTTCACAGCATACTCCAAATCACTTGTTGTTTCTATTTTACTCAAAGTATTACTCTTCTCCTCAACAGAAATCTTTTCTTTTTTCAACATCCTATCAAGATTTCTAGTGATTGTTTCCAATGCTCTTTCCAAAGCACTACTAGAGATATCGCAAAGTATAACATCAAAACCTTTCATCGCAAAAACATGAGCAATCCCATTACCCATCGTTCCAGCTCCTATAACTGTAATTTTATTCATTTTTCAATTGTTTTTAATAATTCCTCTCAAAGTTACAATTTATTATAGTGATAAACAAAATAAATATTTAATTTATTCACTAACTAAATAATCGTAATAGTAATCGAAAATAAGATTTTTATCTTTTTCGGAAAAAACCACATGCTTATAGTCATTCCATAGCTTGTATTGACATAAATCACCAACATTTTTACAGAATAATTTACTTGCATCAGATGAAGTAACATTATCATCACTTCCGTGAGACATCAATATAGGATATTTTAATTTTTTCGCATTGGCCAAAGCGAATAAACCATATTCCCTAATTGTAGAAAAATATCCGGGTGATATCTTATCATAAGTCAAAGGATCTTCAATAAACCTCGAAACAAATTCTGAATCTCTAGATAAACTTTCAGGATCAAGCTCACCTTTCATAACAAAAGCCGGAAATAATTTTTTGCCGATTTTGGCTAAAAGAAGTTTAAACTTTGGAGGTTCAAATGCCAACTTCAACCATGGAGAAGAGATGACAGTATTAACAATATTCTCCTGTGAACTCCTTAGCAAATAATTTAACACTATACTCCCACCCATACTGTGTCCAAAAAGATAAACAGGAATATTTCCAAATTCTTTATTGGCAAATTCTATTACATTACCAAGATCGTCCAAGAACAACTCAAAAGATGGCACATGTCCCCGTTTTCCGTCTGAGTTGCCGTGACTACGAAGATCGTAAGTACACACAGCAAATCCCTTCGCAGAAAAATAATTAGCAAAATCCACATAATATCCTTGGTGTTCTCCATATCCATGGGTTATTACCAATAGCTTATCGTATTTATCCCCTTTGCGGTATATCTTTAAATTTAATAGCACTCCATCTTTAGATTTGATTTTATACTCCATAATATTGTTTTCGTAATCCATAGTCATATTTTTATAGCAAACTCAAATTTTCCATAAAAATAATAAATTTTAATTAAAAATATTTGAAAAATGAAAGTTTTTAATTTAACTTTGCAACCGCTTTTGAAGAAAAGCTTTATTTGGTGCTTCTGTACCGATAAAATTTGCGAAAGTAGCTCAGCTGGTAGAGCACGACCTTGCCAAGGTCGGGGTCGCGGGTTCGAATCCCGTCTTTCGCTCAAATACAGAGAAAATAATGATTTTCTCTATGGGATATTTTTTGAAAAATTTTATTTTATTTGAAAATTGTGTTTTCATATCGTTCGAATGCCGTCTTTCGCTCTGATTTAAGTGAAAATGATTTTTTCATTGACATAATATTTTTTTTGAAAAATTATATTTTATATGAAAATTGTGTTTTCATATCATTCGAATGCAGTCTTTCGCTCTGATTTAAGTGAAAATGATTTTTTCATTGACATAATATTTGTTGAAAAATTATATTTTATATGAAAATTGTATTTTCATATCGTTCGAATGCCGTCTTTCGCTCTGATTTAAGTGAAAATGATTTTTTCATTGACATAATATTTTTTGAAAAATTTTATTTTATATGAAAATTGTGTTTTCATATCGTTCGAATGCAGTCTTTCGCTCTGATTTAAGTGAAAATGATTTTTTCATTGACATAATATTTTTTTTGAAAAATTATATTTTATATGAAAATTGTGTTTTCATATCATTCGAATGCAGTCTTTCGCTAGTAAAGTATGCTTTCCCAAAAAAAGAATAAACGATAGTTTGAGCTACTCAAACTATTTTTTTTAGTGTCGCCCGAATGGTGGAATTGGTAGACACGCAGGACTTAAAATCCTGTGGACCGTAATGTCCGTGTGGGTTCAAGTCCCACTTCGGGTACAAGAAGGGTTGCAATTTATTTTGCAGTCCTTTTTTGTTTTCATAGTACTAGTCCGCAATTATACCTATCCAAAACTAATATACCGATTGCAAAATATTTCATATATTGCATTGTAAAAATCAAAGAAAAACATATCTTTGTAGATTATATGTATTAATTATTGTGTAGATATGGAGAATTATAAGAACAAAGATAAAATAATTACTTTAAAAGGGATGTACAAGGATTATTTTCTTGATTATGCATCATATGTGATTTTGGAAAGAGCTGTTCCGAGTATTGAAGACGGTTTAAAACCCGTTCAACGGCGACTTTTGCATAGTATGAAACGTATGGATGATGGCAGGTTTCATAAAGTTGCAAATATCATAGGACATACTATGCAGTTTCACCCTCATGGTGACGCTTCGATTGGAGCTGCTCTCGTAAATCTTGGACAAAAAGACTTGCTCATTGATACACAAGGTAACTGGGGTGATATAAGAACAGGTGATTCTGCAGCAGCTCCCAGATACATTGAAGCGAGGTTAACCAAATTTGCACTAGAAGTTGCTTTCAATCCTCAAACTACAGATTGGCAATTATCTTATGACGGCAGGAATAAGGAACCGATTAACCTTCCTATGAAATTTCCTCTTGTTTTAGCTCAAGGAGTTGAGGGAATTGCTGTTGGACTATCGACCAAAATAATGCCCCATAATTTTATTGAGCTTATCGGTGCTTCAATAAAGATATTACAAGAGAAAAAAGTTAAACTTTATCCTGATTTTCAAACCGGAGGTTATGTAGATATAAGTGACTATAAAGATGGTAAAAGAGGAGGTAAAATAAAAGTCCGAGCCAAAATTGAGATCAAAGATAAAAAGACTATTCTGATAACAGAACTTCCATATGGAGTTACTACCTCAAATCTTATTGATAGTGTTCTGAAAGCCATTGATAAAGGTAAAATAAAAATAAAAAAGATAACTGACAATACAGCGAAAGATGTCGAAATAGAAGTTATATTAGCTCCCGGTATATCTCCAGAAGTCACAAAAGATGCATTGTATGCTTTTACAAATTGCGAGGTATCAATTTCGCCAAATGCTGCAGTAATTGTTGACAACAAACCGAAGTTTCTTACAGTAACTGAGATATTAAAAATTGCTACCGCCAATACTAAAGAATTATTGCGTAGAGAACTTGAGATCAAGAAAGGAGAGCTGCTTGAGAAATGGCATATGGCTAGTCTCGAAAAAATATTTATTGAGAAAAGAATTTATCGAGACATTGAAGAATGTGAAAATTGGGACTGTGTATTAGAAACTATTGACACTGGACTTAGAAAGTATATTGCTACACCTGAAGATAAAAAGACTAATGACACTAGACTCATTTTAATGAGAGAAATCACAAGGGAAGATATAGCAAAGTTGACGGAAATTAAAATCAAAAGAATATCAAAATACAATTCATTTAAAACAGACGAACTGATTTCTAATCTTGAAAAAGAGTTGGAGCAAGTCAACTATGACCTTACTCACCTTACTGATTTTGCTATCAAGTATTTTCAGATGCTAAAAGACAAATATGGGAAAGGCAAGGAGAGAAGAACTGAAATTGTCAACTTTGAAAGTATTGAGACTAAAAATGTGATAGTGAACAATGCTAAATTTTATCTTGACGCAACAAATGGATTTATTGGAATGAATTCAAAAGTAGGAGATTTTGTCAGTGATTGTTCTGATATTGACGATATAATAGCGTTCAGAAAAGACGGTAAATTTATAGTCAATAGAATTGAAGATAAAGTATTTATGGGAAAGAACATATTGCATGCAGGAATATGGAAAAAAGATGATGACAGGACTACCTATCATTTGATATATCTAGATGGGAAAACCGGCAATACTATGGCAAAACGTTTTCAAGTAACAGCAATCACAAGAGACAAAGAGTACAATTTAATGACAGATAATCCTCTGAGTAAATTGATATATTTCTCTGTTAATCCTAATGGAGAGTCTGAAAAAGTTAAAGTTCAATTAACACCGGGAAGCAAAGCCAGAAAAAAAATATTTGAGTTTAATTTTGGAGATTTAGCTATCAAAGGAAGAGGCGCAAGAGGAAATATTTTAACAAAACATGCGGTAAGAAAAATTATATTCATAGAAAAAGGAAAGTCTTCGCTTGGAATGCAAAAGTATTGGCTCGATGAGATAACAGGTAAAATCAATAAAAACGAGAGAGGAAAACTGTTAGGTGAATTTGACACGGGAGACAAGCTAATATTACTGTACAAAACCGGTCAATACGAAGTAAAAGAAGTTTCTAAAATATTGAAAGTGGATATCAACCAAGTTGTATCCGTAAGTAAACTATCAGACAAAACTGTTGTCAATGTTGTTTATTTTGAAGGGGAAAAGCAATGGTCAATGGTCAAAAGATTCAATATTGAAACGAGCACTTTAAATGAAAAGTTTGACTTTCTTACCGATCACAAAGATACTAAAATGTATTTTGCTTCAACCTCGCCAAATGCTGTGATTAAGTATTCATATAGACAAAATAGAGAGAAAATAGAAGAAGAATTAAATCTTGTAGAATTTGTTTCTGTAAAAGGGTGGAAAGCATTGGGCAACAAACTCGGCGAATTCAAAATATTAAAAATAGAAGACCTAACACCCAGGCAGCAAACGGTTAAAGACGAAACGGAATTAGATACAGCTAATCCAGAATCAAGTAAACTTAATCAGGAAATTTCTGCTGACAGCTCAAACAAAGAAAATAAAAATCAAGCAGATACTGAACAAGATTCAAAGGAAAAAGCAACACCTATTAAGAAACCAACAATTAAAGACAATAAATTAAATTTTGGAGATACAATAGAATTCGATGTAGAGTAAAAGACTAAAGTATATTGCAAAAAGATTATTTTGAAAAATAAAGATTTTTGATGGGTTTTTTACTTTTCCAAGACGAAGTGATGCTTTAGTATCAGCAAGTTGAGGAAAACAAAAAGATCGCAAAAAGAATGTTTTTAAATTTTAATGATTTTATGGACAGACACTATTTATAGCTCTCAGGAGACAAAGCCTTTACGGTCCAATTCATTAAAAAGTTTTTTACTTTCTTTCTATCATATGATTTTCCTTTTTCAAGCAAAGCGGAATTTTGTGTGTGTAGATATTCGCCTTCATTATTGAGTATCACAAAAACAGGGAATCCAAATCTATTTGGAAATCTAAGTCTGCCCATCATTTCGTGCTGTTTGTGTTTTCTGTCAATATTCATTAGAATGTAAACATAATTGCTATCTATTAAACCACTAAGTTCCTCATCCTCTATCACAAATTTATGGAATTTCAAACACCAAGAACACCAATTTCCACCTATTTGAATTAACACATTTTTATTTTCCACCATAGCTTTGGCAATTGCACTATCCAATTGTATGCTTACATCCAAATCAGGATTATAAATCAGTGGTTCTTTCTTGTTTTGAGCGTCTATTGATAAGCTAAAAAACAAAATCAACATTGAAATAATATAATATTTTTTCATCTTTCTATATTTAAAAAAAATCTTTTAATAATATAGTATCTTCAAAAAACAAGCAATTTTAAAATTTGCAGTATCTTTTTGAAGATACTACATATGTATAACTTCATCATAAGCAGCTGCCGCTGCTTCCATTATTGCTTCATTCATCGTAGGATGTGGATGTATTGACTTTATCAATTCATGTCCTGTCGTTTCAAGATTACGAGCTACCACCAGTTCACCAATCATCTCAGTAACATTGTAACCAATAAGATGTGCACCGACCAATTCACCAAACTCTGCTTCAAATATCAATTTCACGAAACCATCATTTTCCCCTGCTGCACTTGCTTTACCGGATGCAGTATAAGGGAACTTGCCAATTTTCAATTCTTCGTATTTCTCTTTTGCTTGTTCCTCTGTCAATCCCACGGAAGCCACTTCAGGAGAACAATAAGTATTAGAAGGAATATTATTATAATCAATTGATTCCGTACCTAAGCCGGCAATTTTTTCAACACAAGTAATCGCTTCTGCACTTGCTACATGAGCTAAAGCCTGTGTAGGAATAATATCTCCAATCGCATAGATTCCTTGAACATTTGTCTTGTAATCGCTATCAACAATAACAAAGCCCTTTTCCGTTTGTATACCTAGCTCTTCCAATCCAATATTTTCAGTATTGGGTGTAACACCAACAGCAGAAAGCACGATATCTACCCCTAAGTTAGTGACTTTATCCTTTTTCAAATCCTTTATAATCACAGAGCATTTATCATTCTTGACTTCCACCTTTTCAACGGATGTAGAGCTCATAACTTTAATACCTTTTTTCTTAAATGTTCTTGCCAAAACTCTAGAAACATCTTTATCTTCTCTAGGCAATACACCCTGCTTCAAATACTCTACCAAAGTAACTTCTACACCTAAAGAATTATAAAAATAAGCAAATTCTACACCGATCGCACCACCACCTACTACCAACAAACGATCAGGAATCTTTTCCAAAGACATCGCTTTCCTATAACCAACAATATGCTTACCGTCAATTTTAAGATTTGGCAATTCCTTTGCTCTCGCCCCGGTTGCAAGGATGATATTAGCCGCTTCAAGTGTAATTTCATTACCGCTCTCATCTGTAACCTGCACTTTTTTCTCTTTGGTTAATTTACCAAATCCATTAATAACATCTATCTTGTTTTTTCTAAACAAAAAGCCAATACCTTTACTCATTTTATCAGCTACTCCCCTACTCCTTTTGATAATTGCATCAAAGTTAAATCCATAGTCTTTAGCTTCAAGACCATAATCTTCAGCATGTTTAAAGTTATTGTAAACCTGTGCGCTTTTCAGCAATGCTTTTGTAGGAATGCAACCCCAATTCAGGCAAATTCCTCCAAGGGATTCACGTTCAACAACACCAACTTTAAAACCTAATTGAGCAGCTCTAATCGCAGCGACATATCCACCGGGTCCACTGCCAATAACTACAATATCATATTTATTTTCCATACTTTTATTATTTCAACGCTAAGATAATAAAATAACAAAAACAGATAGTAAATTGTTATTTTTTTCAAGTTATTTTAAAAAATAAGAATTATTGGTGAAAACTATATTTTTCATTAATTACTATAAACTTCATCAAATATCCTTATATTTGACGTTAAAGTTTACTCAAACAATAATTAGAAAATGAAAAATAGCGAAAAAATTATTATTTTATTTATCTTTTTTCTATTCAGCTCACTATCTACAAGCAGTGCTTCTACACCTGACATTCTTTCAGATAGTATCTTATCGGATAATGCAACAATATCGGTACTCACCTTTGGAGCTGCCAATGAACCTCATTCCGTATGGGGACACACGGCAATCAGAATAAAAGATAAGGATCAAGGTATTGATGAAGTTTATAATTACGGAATGTTTGACTTTGACGCTCCGTTTTTTCTAATTAAATTTTTGAGAGGAAAATTAGACTATTCTCTTGCTCACAACAACTATAAGGATATATATAGATACTATAAGTATTACAAACGGGATATGTATGAGCAAGTCTTAAACTTAAATTACAATGAAAAGCTAAGACTATATGGTCTTTTAATAGAAAACTACAAGAAAGAGAACAGATTTTATAAATACGATTTCTTTTTTGACAATTGTTCAACACGTCCATTGCACATCATTGAAAAATGCCTTGAGGGAAAACTGATAATAAGTAATACAAAAACAAAAAAAACGTTTAGAGAATTACTTGATAAGCAAATCGCAAATCACCAATGGATGGATTTTGGCATTGACTTAATAATCGGTGCAAAAGCGGATAAATTCCCTACTGTGCGGCAAAGTGTGTTTCTTCCCCCCGAATTGATGAAATTCTTCTCAAAAGCTAAAATTAGTTCTAAGCCCTCACTTGGGGATATGAAATCTAACAAAACTGTAATAAAGAAACTTGTAAAAAATGAGAAAATAATATTTGAATTTGATGATACAGGTATCGTACTTCCAAAGCTATTGTACCCAATATGGATATTTACTTTTTTCTTTTTACTTGAAATTATAATCTTAGTATATTCATATAAAAAGAGAACAATCATTTTTAAATGGTATGATAAACTCTGGTTTTTCATCGCTTTTATAGGAGGATTGTTAGTGACGTTTTTATGGTTTTTCACAGACCATCAAGCGACAAAAGACAATTGGAATTTCATATGGATTAACCCATTGTTTGTCTTTGTGTTTTTTAAATCAGGAAAGTACAAAAGCATTCTGATCAACTTAGTCTCCATATTATTATTTACCACTTTAATCGGATTTAGCTTTTTCCCTCAGGAAATGCATCCTGCAATAATTCCAATTATTGGAATACTGCTTTTGAAAGTCTCAAAATATGGCGTTTTAAAGACTTCTTTCTCTAAAAAGTATCTGTCTACAAAGTCACTAAATAAAATATAATCAAGTTGTAATCATGAATATCAAAATTAGTGAAATTTGGTTTGGTGTGTTTAATCCTACAGCAGGAAATATAAACCACAAAAAAGTTATTGAAAATATCAAAAACAAATTAAACCTTTCTAATATTAATTTTGAAATATACACGACCAAACACAAAGGAGATGCGGTAAAAATCGTAAGGAATAAAATAACCTTAGGTTACCGAAAGTTTATCGCAATCGGAGGTGATGGAACAGTTCATGAGGTAGTCAATGGCTTTATGAGACAAGGTATAGTCCCAAGTGATCAACTTGTTTTTGCTACAATTCCAATCGGAACCGGTAATGATTGGGCTAAGCATCACTCTATCCCCTGCAATATTGACAGCGCTATAAAAATATTAAAAGCAAAAAAGACGAGTTTACAAGATATTGGATTAGCAATTTATCAATCTAATGACGTTTTAGAAAAACAATATTTCAATAACGTAGCCGGACTAGCTTATGATGCATTCGTTGTAAAAAAACTCGAACAAAGAAAAAGCAAACCGAATAAATTTATATATATTTTTAGTGTACTTTCTTATTTATTTCAATATAAACTTCAAAAAGCAAAAATAAAAATAGATCATCATGAGATAAGCGGAAAATTCTACACTATTAATATTGGTATTTGCAAATATTCAGGCGGAGGAATGTCCTTAGTTCCACATGCAGTTCATGATGACGGCTTATTTGCAGTCACTTATGCTAAAGAAATCAGCAAATTGTCAATTGTATTTAATACCTTTCGTTTTTACAATGAAACATTGATTGAGCATAAAAAAATAACGGGAATTCAAGCAAAATCAATTTCAATAAACTCAAACGATAATACTCCAATTGATTTAGAGTTGGATGGTGAGCTTGTGGGGCATACACCCGTACAATTTGAATTAATTCCAAATGCTATTCAATTTATCCGAGGATAATAGCACCAATTTGACACCAATACATCCTGCATAACAATTCAAAATCAAACTTTCATCAACCTCTCTCCTGCTCTACTCATTAAATCTTTTGTTTTTGCAAAACAAAACCTTATCACTTTATTATCTGTTCTGTTTATATAAAATGGCGATACGGGAATACTTGCCACCCCATATTCGTCAATCAATCTTTTAGCAAATGTCATATCATCCTCATCCGAAATATCTGAATATGAAACGAGTTGAAAATATGTACCTTCGCACTTTATCGGCTCAAACCTAGTATCTTTTAAAATCTCATTAAAGAAATCTCTTTTTTCCTGATAAAAAGAATTAAGACTAAGATAAGTATTCTTATCTTTCATATACTCCGCCAAAGCGTGTTGGGTAGGGTTATTGACAGAAAAAACATTAAACTGATGTACTTTTCTCAGTTCCATTGTCAAATCCGGAGGCGCTATACAATACCCCATTTTCCACCCTGTATTGTGATACGCTTTGCCAAAAGAATATATCACAAAACTTTTGGTATAAAGTTCTTGATACTTCAATGCACTCAAATGCTCTTTGTCATCATATATTAAATGCTCATAGACCTCATCAAATACAAAGTACCCATCAAAAGCATAAGCGATCTTCTTCAACTCAATCATATCTGTTTCGCAGAGCACTTTCCCCGAAGGATTATGAGGTGAATTTATTATAATCAACCTTGTTTTGTCAGTAATCAACGCTCTAAACCTATCCCAATCATAGCTATAATCAACAGGATTTAATTCATAAGACACAGGTATTCCTCCATTAAGTTGAATAGTAGGTACGTAGGAATCATAAGCCGGCTCCACTACAATCACTTCATCCCCTATTCCAACCATTGCCGAAATAGCATTGTAAATACCCTGTGTGGCTCCTACCGTAATAGTAACTTCACTTTCAGGATTTATGTTTTTATTGTAAAGAAAATTAATTTTGTCTGAAATCGCTTTTCTCAATGAGAAAATACCAGCCATTGGTGCATATTGATTGTGTCCTGATTTCATACTTTTATAAACCAAATCTTTTAATCTATCATCAGTATCATAATCAGGATACCCTTGAGATATATTCAAAGCACCGTGATTAATAGCAAGTTTTGTCATTACTGAAAATATTGACTCTTCTACATTTGGCAACTTTGATTTTATACTCATTTTTTTGCTTATTTTAACTGAAATCAAAAATAATATCGCTTGAAGCCGGACACTTTATGTTAGGATAGCATTTAGTAATTGGAAAATTAAATCCTGTGGGCAATGGTAAAGTAGCTTCATATTTATTGTATCCTGAGATAATACATATGACAACATTTTCTTCGTTGAACTTTATTGAAAAGAACAATTTTTCACCAATTTCAACACCTTTTAACAAAACACCTTTAAAGTCTTTATTAACTTGTGGAGACACCCCCCCTATATAGGCATAGTAACCAATCCACATTTGTCCTTTTACAATCCTATAAACAATTCTATAACTATTGTTCCAATGAATATGACCAAGCGAAATACCCCAAAGTTTACTCCATCCGCTATCACAAGAATCGTCGGTATAAAACATAGACTCTGTAACAAAAATATCAGCATCATATGAGGATTTAAACTTCAAAAAATCAAGCATATGAAATACAGAAGTTCTTCCTTTCTTAATAACTAATTTCATTTTTGCTTTTGATTAAAAAAAATGTGATTACTTTTCAATATCATTACACATACATAAAATTATTTGGCTTGTATCCAAAAATTATTAGCACCATCTCCAAGAGTTATCTCTATGTCACCGGAAGTTAATAATTCAAGCATTGCCAAAAAAGTAACAACAGCATGAATACGATTTTCTATTTCAACAAACACTTTGTTAAAACTTAATTTTCCTCTTGTCCTCACTAGAGAAATTATCTTTTTCTTCTGATCTTTAACCTTATATTTATAAAACCTAACCGTATGTATCCTCTTTGATTTGCGTTCTTCTAACCTATCAACTACCTTTTCAAACGCTTTCATCAATTTAAATAAAGAAATTGATTCCATTTCAACATCCAAAAGGACAGTTCCAGCTATTTTCTTTAATTCCTTTTTAGTATTTCCTCGCTCAAACTTCTTCGCCCTCTCTTTCTCAAGCTCTCGAAAGTCATCTAATATTCCTTTTATTTTTTTATATTCGATTAATTTTCTTATTAATTCTTCTCTTGGATCGATCTCATTACCAAGTTCATCCAGTTCTTTTCTAGGTAATAACAATTTTGTTTTTATTCTAATCAATGTTGCAGCCATAAGAATAAATTCACTTGCTACATCAAGATTTAGATTTTCTAATTGATGAATATAATCAAGAAAGTCTTCAGTAATCTTAAAAATTGGTATATTATTGATATCCAATTCATCGCGTCGAATGAAAAATAAGAGCAAATCAAACGGACCTTCAAAGTGCTCTGTCTTAATATTAAATGTATCTGATGTCTGTTTCATCCTACTTTAATAAACTTTCAATTTTCCCATACATTATCATTTCTATTAAGATCAAACAGCCTTTGGGAAGGGTCGATTTCAATAGACTTTATACTATTAATATCTTCATTTATTTCAACTTTGTATTTCTTGTTTACCCATGACCAAGGCTTAAGAAATTCAAACGTGTAAATATCTTGTTCTTTATGACCAAACATCAGCAATTTTGGAATATTGTAATAAAACTTCTTCCCATTGTTTAACCTTATAACAATATCAACCGGCATATGCAAACTACCTTTGTTTTCCAATACTAAAGTGGTATGATCCGATTCAGCATACACAGAATCAATTGCAAAATCTGTAAATTTAGCTGACTCTACAAAATCTTGTAAATACCAATCCAATTCTAAATCTGAAGCCCTTTCCATCACTCTTATAAAATCATTTGGAGAAGGATGTTTGAATTTCCATTTATCAAAATAATCCAAAAGACCTATATCAAATGCTTTTTTACCAATCACATATTCCAATTGCTTTAAAAATACAACGCCTCCTGTATATGCTGTTCGTGAATATGCATAATTAGTATTAAAATGATCTGCATGTATATTCATTGGTTCATAAACCTCAGATTTCATGTATCTTATATACGACTTATATTCTCTACTAAATGGAAAATCTTTAATTTTTCTTTTAATAAGACCTTTATTGGTCAAATACAATAATACTTCCACGGCTGCAAAACTTGTAAAACCTTCATCCATCCATGCATACAAACTTTCATTTGTGGCTAATTGCATTTGATACCAACTGTGCATAAATTCATGTGCACAAAGGCCTACAAGACTATTTACCGATCTTTTACCTGTTATAAGTGTTGCCATAGGATATTCCATTCCTCCATCGCCTCCTTCTATAAAATTGTACACAGGGTATTGATACTTGCCATATCTTTTGTTCATAAATTTAAATGCCTCTACCATAATCGGACCAAAAACATGCCACAAACTATCCCTTTTACCAATATCCTGATAATAAAAATTGAATTTTGTCCTGTCATTAGCTTGTAAAGTATAATACTTATAGTCCCTATCAGCAGCCCAAACAAAATCATGAACATTTGTTGCTTTAAGACTCCATCTTGTTTTTCCATTTCCCAAACCCGTGGAACTAATCTTTTCAGCTCCCGCACCTAATACATATTTTTCATCTAAATCAATAACCACATTATAATTCCCCCAAACCCCATAAAATTCCCTCGCAATATAAGGGTCAGGATGCCAACCATCTCTGTCATATTCTGCCAATTTGGGATACCATTGAGACATACTATAGTCAACACCTTGCTTACTATCTCTACCCGCCCTCCTACACATTTTGGGAATTTGAACCTCGTATATCATATCCAATATAGTACTATCTCCAGGATTCAATGGAACATTTAATATGGCTTTCAAAATAGTTTCATGCATTTCAAATTTTAGATCCACACCACATTGTTTCAATATTTTAATATCCTCATATCCAATCTCATTTTTATTTAACCTCGAAATGGATGTGTCCATCCCCCTCTCAGGATCCAAAATAGTCCTAGCCCTGACATCCATCATACTTCCGGGTTTAAATGCATTATAAAAAAGATGATAGTATACCTTATAAATAGTATCCGGTGAATTATTGTAATAAACCAAATGCTGAAAACCTTTATATGAATGCTTTTTAACATCCATGTCAATTTTCATAGTATAATCAACACGTTGTTGCCAATAATCACACTGCTGTGACATTAATTGTACAGAAAAAACCAACATCGTAAAAAACGCTAAAGACTTAAGACTAATCATTTTTAAAAGAATTTAAAATATCCCATTTATATTTTTTATAGGATATAAATAAAAAGAAAATACCTAATACCACTATTTCAATCGCCAAAACTAATGGATTTATTTCATTTGTCAAAAAAATCGAATCTGTTTGAAGAGCAGCACCTTTATAGGAAACCAATAATGCCCCAAACATATTGGTAGCGGTATGTACGCCGATTGCCAATTCTAATCTCCTATCAAATACTACAATCAATCCCAATAATATAGCAGCAGAAAAATAATAGGACATCATCATCCAAAAACCATATTTGAATGTTTCCGGATTAAAACCATGCATCATAGCAAACACAAAAACACTTACCAAAAAGCCAATAAAAACACTCCTTGTATTAAACGCAACCGATTGGAGCAAATATCCTCGTGTAAATATCTCTTCAAATGCCGTCTGGATAGGTAATATAATAACGGATATTAATAGCAATAAAATAAAAGATAAACTTGGAGATCTAAAAATATAATTGGAGGGCTCATAAAAATACATGGCAAGTTCAACCAATAGCAATAATCCAAACCACGAAATAGCACTCCATAAATACCTTTTCCAATCAAAACGACCGGAAGGAGATATCAAGGTCATAAAATTCCTCTTATGAATAAAACGGACACCTATATACAAAGCCAATAATGCAAAAACAAAAAATATCAGTATTAAAAAGAACCCTATATTCTTATCGATATGTAAAATGGAAAAGTCAGGATTTTTTTGAAATTGCTCTAAAGCATCCCTACCAACATCTACGTTATTGCTCAAAGACCAATACATAGCAGTATATAATGGTATTTGACCAAATATGTATCCGGTTATAGTAAGCAAAATAGTAAATACATAATGAAATAAACTATTGTTTCCCCTTCCTACATTGTTGTAAAATACATGCATTATTTTAATGAAGCTGATTGGTGATTAAATCCGATTCCTGTTGCCTTAGGTGGAATATCATCATCATAATCCTCCCAATCTATTACTTTTTCAATAAAACCCTCAACATATTCTACAATCTTCTCTTCTGTAAGTTCATGCGGCCTAACTATTTCAAACATCTCCGGATTTTTAGGATCTCCTACACCTTCAATATAAGGATAATTGATAAAAACAGATATTTTCCCATTAAATAACTGCTGAAAAATCAAAATGCCATTCATTCTAATCAATGGCTTTTTTACCTTATTGGTCATTTTTTCATAGATGCCACTTTCCGCAAACCCCAAGGCTAAAGATACTGCTTCCAAACCTTGTATATGATCTGCATGATTTACATCAGCCTTCAATTTAGCTTTTTTGACGATCATTTCTAATGTATTAACAATAAAATCCTTGAGACCACTATCCCATGCTTTCCTATAATTTTTAGAATTTTTCAGGACACCATCCAAATCTTTAATCTTCTTCTTTAAATTAGATAAATTCATATATTCTATTTAACAAGATAAGTAATAAAACTCCAAAGATACCGATTGCAAATTGCTTTTTTGCAATTTTTTAAGATAAAATACAAATACATATTATTTTAGCAAAATTAAGACAACATCAAGTAAGTCTAAAATATACCATTTTCAAAGTACCTGTATCATTTATAAAAATATATCTATCTTCATTAAATCTCTAACTTAGTTTTTTCGTAATATTGCATTATCTATTTAAAAAACAGAATAAAAAATCACAAAACATGAGGCCGATATATCTAGATTTTAATGCCACAACACCTATTGCTAAAGAAGTCGCAGATGCTATGAGACCATTTCTTGATGAATACTTCGGTAATCCTTCGAGCGTTCATTCTTACGGCATAAAAACTAAATTGGCTGTTGAAAAAGCTAGGTTACAGATAGCAGAATTTATAAATTGTGAACCTTCAGAGATTGTGTTCACAAGTGGTGGCACAGAGTCTAACAACTTTGCGATTAGAGGAATAGCATTTGCAAACAAAGACAAAGGCAATCATATAATTACATCATCAATTGAACATCCGGCTGTTTTTGAGGTTTGCAGATACCTTGAAAAATTCGGTTTTGAAATAACATATCTACCGGTAGACAAATACGGTATGGTTTCTCCAAAAGATCTCGAAGCAGCAATAAAAGAAACAACAATCTTGATAACAATCATGCATGCAAATAATGAAGTAGGCACTATTCAACCAATAAAAGAACTATCAAAAATAGCAAAAACATACAACGTGTTTTTTCATTCTGATGCTGCTCAATCTCTAGGTAAAATACCTGTAGATATCAAAGAAATGGGCATTGACTTAATGAGTATAGCAGGGCATAAGCTGTATGCCCCTAAAGGAATCGGTGCTCTTTATATTAAGGATGGCATCAAGTTGGAAAAGCTAATTTACGGCGCTGATCATGAACAAAATCTTAGAGCCGGAACTGAAAATGTTCTTGAAATAGTAGGACTGGGCAAAGCTTGTGAGCTCGCAAACAATAACTTAATCGAGAATATAAAACACTATAAAAAAACTAGAGATTATCTATATGAGATATTACAGAAACAATTACCTGAAATCAAGCTCAACGGGCATCCAGATAAAAGACTTCCCAACACTCTTAGCATTTCATTTCCAAGAGTTGAGGCAAATACACTTATATCAAGACTTGAAGGCGTGGCAGCCTCAGCTGGTGCTGCTTGTCATGCAGAAAGTATTGATGTCTCTGCCGTACTGGAAGCAATGATGATTCCTCTTGATTATGCAATGGGTACAATAAGATTTTCTACAGGTAGAGACATTACAATGCAAGACATAAAGATTGCAGCAAATGAAATTATAGAAACAGTAAAATCATTGATGCCAAAATATGAAAATACAAACAATATCAGGATACAAGAAACAAAGGAGATAAAGCTTACTCATTACACTCACGGACTTGGTTGTGCTTGCAAAATTCAACCTCAAAACTTAGAGAAGGTATTGCAAAATCTACCTTTCTTTTTTGATGAAAATGTAATGGTAGGAACAGAAACTTCAGATGATGCTACCGTTTACAAATTAAATGATGATCTTGCCTTGGTTCAAACATTGGATTTTTTCACACCTATCGTTGACTCCCCTTATGATTTTGGTGCAATCGCGGCAGCTAATGCTTTAAGTGATATATATGCAATGGGAGCTAAACCAATCTTTGCACTTAACATAGTAGGTTTTCCTGAAGATACATTACCTTTATCCGTACTTGAAGAAATACTAAAAGGAGCCCATGACAAAGCAAAAGAAGCTGGAATTGCTGTACTGGGGGGACATACAATTGAAGATCCGGAACCAAAATATGGAATGGTAGTATCAGGAACAATCCATCCCCATAAAATAATAAAAAATGAAGGTGCAAAACCTGGAGATGTATTAGTACTTACTAAACCAATAGGTACAGGAATCATATCTACCGCATTAAAAAGAGGGCTGGTAGATGACAATCTAAAAAAAGAAGTTACAGCATTGATGAGCCAACTTAATAAAACCGCTGCTGAAACCATGTTAGAATATGATGTGCACGCTTGTACTGATGTCACGGGATTCGGCCTATTAGGACATCTTAGAGAAATGACCAAAGCATCAAAATGCGATGTGAATATCCATTTTGATAATATACCATTTATTAGGGAAGCCAAATCTTTTGCTACCGCAGGAATTATTCCGGGCGGAACTCATAATAACCTTGATTATGTTAAAAAAGATGTAAATTATGGCAATTATACAAGGACAAATCAACTATTATTAAACGATGCCCAGACTTCCGGCGGATTACTTGTCGCTTTGCCAAGAGCAAAAGCATTGCCGTATATTAATAAATTATTAGAAAAAGGATTAATAAATGTTGGTATTATCGGGGAATTTACCAAGAATGGCAAAGGAAAGATTAATATAATAAAGTCTTAATCTAGACTTTTATGTTTTGTTGGACATGATTATTCTTCTTCTGTTTGACATGATTTACTTGGTTAATTTATTTACTTGTTAATTCATCAATCGCAATTCGTAATTTTAAATTTCATTTTGTCTTTTTATTCTTGTTTTGTCATAAATAAATTTTCGGCAATACAAATAGAGACGTAAATTAAGATATGAAAGCACTTGATAGCGTGACTTCAAAGCCTGTTTCATGAAAGGGTCAACATCGAAAAAAACACGGACATTTCAACAATTTCAGACAAATTAAACTATATGTACCCAATGGATAACCAAAATATAAATAACATCCACGACAAATTCTTCAAATCAATATTGTCCAAGACCGATGTAGCAAAGGATTTCTTCAAAACATTTTTACCTAAAGACGTATTGAATGTTATTGATCTAAACACTTTAAAATTTACAAAAAACAGCTATATTCCCAGTAAACTAAAAGAAACTTTTGCCGATTTGGTCTTTGAATGCAAATTAAAAAACAGTGAACACAGTGCTTTAATCTCCATACTTCTTGAACATAAAAGCTATCCCGATAAATAACAATATGTTTATCCTAAGAAAAACAATGCATGCAAACATATATGAAATTCAGGCGATTATGAAACAATCGCTATATTTTTTCGGTATTTTCCAATTAAATTTTAAAAAAAATGTGCCTTTTTTGTAATTATTCAGTCATATACTCAGAATCGATTTTTTGTATTAATACAATAGAAATGAATTTAACTGACAATATAAAAGTAGCACTATCCGATGTCGTTGTTGATAAAATATCGAGATTTATAGGATTATCTCCTCTGGAAACAAATCCGGCTTTAGAAGAAGTATTATCCGGTCTATTGGGAGGAATTGCACTCAATGGAAGTAGCATAAAAGGAGCAGAATCTATTTTTGACCTTATAAAAGAGAAGAAATTTAACCAAAGCAATTCTTTTAACTTAGATAGTGTTTTAGAAACCAAAGAGAAAACTTCAGATTTTATAAATTTGGGTTCTACTTTTCTAAGTTTTATATTTGGCAATAAACAATCCGAATTAGAGGATATATTGATAAGAAAAGCCGGACTTTCAAAACCAATTGGCGCAAAACTACTCTGCTTTTTAACTCCTATTGCATTAGGAAAAATAGCAGAAATAATAAATAGTAAAAACCTTGATACTCAAGGATTGAGCAACTTCTTTACGAAGGAAAACAAAGACTTATCAAAAGTAAACCCAGAGCTGAGAAGTTTGTTTAGTAAAACAAAAAGCGAAATTAAAATTCATTCCATTGAAGGCTATCAATCTGAACATGTAAAATCAAGTACCGGATTGTGGAAATGGTTATTTCCCGTAATGGCATTATTGATCCTTATTTGGATACTATTAAGGTAATACAATAAATGGATAAAATATCGCAGAAGATTATTTATGAATTTTAAAGACATTATTGACAGTCTCTTTCAAGATAAGTTTAACATCAAACAAGAGCAATGAATTGTGTCTAAAGAGAATCTATTATATCACACCTTCCATCATATTTGCCAAATCTCTTGCATAGCTTAAAAACTCTTCAACTTTCATTTCTTTGTAAAACACGAAACCGTGAGTCCCTCTTTTTCTTGGATTATCATTCAAATAAAAATGATTTTTACCTAGAATCAATTGAACTATCCGACGTTGTTCTACCCAAATACTTTGTGTCAACTCACTAAACTTACCATCAAGTTCATAACTGGGAAATGGTGCATCAACCTGTGTCATATAGCAAGTAGAAAATGAATCCTCCAGTTCGGCCATCGTGTTAAGTGAAACAGGAACAAACACATTGGCATCAGAGGGGTGAAATCTATACCACACATTTCTATATCCTATTATCCTCAATTCGCTCAAATCCTTCTCTTCACCCCATAATCTCACAGCATCTGCAATAGCCTGTAATACTTTATAATGCGTATCAGGCCCACTACCCTCGGGATCAAATGCAAGTGATATAACATCCGGCTGCAACTCACGCAATTGAGACAAGATAGGCATTACATCTCTTTCCCTCTTTGGTACTTCGGTGAATATATCTCCTTTGTAGAATCCAAGACGCAAGTGATGAATATTTTTAGTACCAATACCGTAATGAGCCCAGACCAATTCCTCTTCAAATTCTCTAATCATTCCTTTCAATGTTTGTACTTCAGGACTATTCTTCTGTCCGTCATAGCTACCTCTAATTTCTTCCAAAACCAAATTGATTTTTTCTATCAACTCACCAATAGATCTTACCTTGTATACAATGACAATGATACGAACAAGTCTATGAGCAACTGCCCTACTCTGCCCATCTTTATCACGGGCTGCAACTTTATTTAGAAAATGATTTATATCCTTATCAAATTTCAGTTTATATCCATGACTAAAAAAATCAGGATAGTAAATCATTTGAATTTTATTATCAGCTATAAATTGCAAGGTCTTCATTAAATAATCTTCCACAAACTGATTGGTAACAGCAGTAAACCCGGAAGTCAGAACAGTAAAATCAAAATTATTGCTAGCTTCTCTTACATCATATACTATTCTGGGTAATATAGCAAGTTGAATATCGTCATGATGAGGGCCGGTATGATAAAAATTGGTGTTTTTCTTTAGTTTCATGCCTCGATCGATCTTCTGTTTTATACTCTCTTCTACCTTTCTTACTGTATCCAAATTGATATTTGGAATCAATTTGGTATATTTATCAGCTAATAAATCATCCATAGTCAAATTATATCCATATTTATCAATCCGTAGAATCAAATCTATAATAGCTTTTTCAATCTTAATATCAGTCCATTCACCATTTTTGTAATAGTACTCTATTGAATCTTCAAGAGATATCGAAGCACCCTGAGTAATATAAAACCTTGCATTTTTTAAATTCTGTAAACTTGTTGCGGGATACAATACATCTTTATCCTCTTCCAGTGCATTCTTTATTACTTTTGCTTTTGCTTCTCCAGCTGCAAAAATAATAGCTACTGCATCAGGATTGGAAGTAATTGTCTTTAAACCAATTGTTATTACGAGCCTGTTTTTTGAAACTTGTATTCCTCCCAGATCAGAAGCAGCAACAGCTTGAGTTGGAAAATTTGTCGGAGTTAGCCTTGTACTTGAGTTGTGGTCAGATCCTTTGATATTAAAAGCTATATGACCATCAGGTCCGATACCACCTAGAAAGAAACCAATTCCACCTAATTCCATAATTCTATTTTCATACTCATTGCACCATTGGTCAATTTTATATATTGAGTCTTTTTGGATGTTTTCCAATTCTGATTGAGCTTCTCTATATCGGAGAGAAAGATCAACTTTCAATTCGGGAAAGACCTCAGTAAAGTTCAGCCCGTTATACAATTCAATCTCATCACAATTAATCAATAACGCCTTATTCCTATCAAGTCCAAAACCATCGATATAAAACCTATTAACATAATTGAAAAAACTATTGTGTTGACTAGGATTAATAGGATAAAATTCATCTATCTGTACAAAATGTAATCCCCTAAAATCAGGTTTCATCTCAATATCCAAACCATTCTCTCTTCTGAATTTAATCGCCTTTGCATCATCCCAATTATCCAAAAAGAATTGAGTCCATTTAATAAAATGTTCAGGTGTTTTGCCTGTTGGCAAACTGATTACACCATCAGGATTATCACTCACCCACTCAAGAAATCTTAAAGAAGTCAACAATCCCAATTTTGGAAAATTCTCAACTCTAATATAAGGAATCTTGGTCGTCATCGCTTTATTATCCTGCAATTCAAAAAACTTTTTCTCTACATTTGATGTAAATTTCATATTTTAGTATTTAAGATGCAAATGTACAAATATTATTATAATAACAAAGATTAATTTTCAACGTTGTGTCCGTACACAAATTTCATTAAAGAAATATAAACAACAAAATTTTTATACTATTAGAGGATATTATATTATATTTGTGGAGATTAAAGTTTTATTTTGTAAATTCATATATATTTGTACGAAAATAGATTTATCATGCAAAAAAAAATCATTGTTATTTTATTGTCAGTATTTTTTTCCCAAGTAGTCTATGCACAAATAAACTACGGGATAAAATTCGGCATGAATTATTCAAAAGTTACGAGTACTAATAATTTTACTGGAATAGAAATTGTCAACATAAATAAATTCAAACTTGGGTTTCATATAGGTCTAGTAGCCAAAATACCTATTTCCAAAAAAATATCTATCAATGCCGAACTATTATATTCAGACAAAGGAAGTGCAAATAACAAAGGAGAAAAATCGTCTTATTATGAGTTTAACCTATATTATATAGATTTACCCATAATAGTAAATTATGAATTAGCTGAAAGTTTGTTTTTTCAGATTGGCATAGAGCCCGGTTTTTTATCATCAAGCAATTTTGTCGATTACTATAAAGAAGGAATACTGGATTAC
The DNA here is from genome assembly GCA_026986005.1 of Saprospiraceae bacterium. Lineage (GTDB taxonomy): Bacteria > Bacteroidota > Bacteroidia > Chitinophagales > Saprospiraceae > JADJGA01. Next base: position 15,471 of record JALSPK010000028.1, on the reverse strand, counting down.
AATCCTTTTGATTTCGAAATGCTTTTTGGCTTGGAGTATCACATGAAAAAAGTAGGGATGGGAGTTAGGTATCAACAAAGTGTTATTCCCATATTTTCATCAGAATACCGCTCGGCAGGAGGAGAGAATCAAGGTACAGTTAAGCTTTACAATAAAAACATTCAATTATATTTCACATATTTATTTCGTAGCAATTGATTTTATCGAACAATTCAATGTTTTAATCTAATTAATAATTAAATATCTTTATAAAACTTTATTTTTGTTCAAAATCAATAATATGAATGAGAATACTGCTGTAATTGCTTTGCAAAATATCAAAAAAGTATATCAGATGGGCCTTGAAAAAGTCTATGCTCTTAGAGACATCTCAACAACGATAAAAAAAAATGAATACGTAGCTTTAATGGGACCTTCGGGATCAGGAAAATCAACCCTAATGAATATCATCGGCTGTCTTGATACACCAACATCAGGAGAATATCATCTGGAAGGTATAAATGTAAGCACAATGAAAGATGATGAATTAGCCTATATAAGAAACAAAAATATCGGATTTGTTTTTCAGACATTTAACCTCTTGCCCAGAATGTCATCATTAGAAAACGTGGCGCTACCACTAGTATACTCAGGATACAGCAAAACAAAACGCAATGAAATGGCTGTAACTGCTTTGGATATTGTGGGGTTAAAAGACAGGATGACGCACAATCCCAACGAACTATCGGGAGGACAACGTCAAAGAGTTGCTATCGCTAGAGCTATAGTTAATAATCCTGCGATTATACTTGCAGATGAGCCTACAGGAAATCTAGACACAAAAACATCTATTGAAATAATGGAGATATTTAAAAATATCCACGATGCCGGCAATACTGTAATTTTAGTAACTCACGAGCCTGATATTGCAGAACATGCTCATCGAGTCATCAAATTAAGAGATGGATTGATAGAAAGTGATAAGAAGCTAAAAGATACTGTTACACATTGAATCTAAAATGCATTACATCACCATCTACAACGGTATACGCTTTTCCTTCAATACTCATCTTGCCGGCTTCTTTTACCGCTGCTTCAGATTTTAACGATACATAATCATCATATTTAATAACTTCTGCACGTATAAATCCTTTTTCAAAATCAGAATGTATCTGTCCAGCTGCTTCGGGTGCTTTAGCTCCTTTACGTACAGTCCAAGCTCTTGTTTCTTTTACTCCGGCAGTAAAAAATGTGATTAGATTCAATAGTTTGTAACTAGCTTTAATTACTCGATTGACTCCCGGTTCTTTCAATCCCATTTCATCAAGAAACATTTGTTTTTCTTCCTCATCATTAAATTCTACCAGATCAGCTTCTATTGCAGCACTTATATTTATCACTTCTGCTTTCTCATTTTTAACGGCTTCTTTGAGCATTTCTGTAAACTTATTGCCACTATTAACGGAATCCTCGTCAACATTAAGAATATAAAGTGTTGGTTTTGCAGTCAAAAGCATCATTTCTTTCAACAAAGCTGCTTCTTCCTCATTATCCGGTTCAAATGATCTTCCCGGTTTTTCTTCAATCAAATGTTGATATATTTTCTGCACTATTTGCAATGCTTTCACATCATCTTTATTACCGCTTTTAGCATTTTTTTTGTATTTCTCAACTCTTTTTTCTACCATCTCAATATCTTTCAACAACAATTCGGTATCGATTATCTCCTTATCTCTCACGGGATCGATAGAACCATCCACATGTACTACATTATCATCTTCAAAACATCTAATTACATGAAGAATAGCGTCTACTTCCCTTATATTAGCCAAAAACTGATTTCCCAAACCTTCTCCCTGGCTAGCTCCTTTTATCAATCCTGCAATATCAACAATCTCAACAGTCGTTGGAACAGTCTTTTTTGTTTTCACGATGTCGCTCAAGACCTCAAGTCGTTCGTCCGGAACGGTAACTATACCTACATTGGGTTCTTTCGTTGCAAAAGGGTAATTTGCAGCAAGAGCTCCGGCAGATGTCAATGCGTTAAACAAAGTTGATTTTCCTACATTTGGAAGTCCTACGATTCCACTTTTTAAAGCCATATTTATCTATTTTTTATTATATTTTATTTTAACAAAGAACTTAGTATTAATTGCACCTAATGAAGTAGCTGCTTGAGGTGAAAGTATTAGTTTTACATTAGCAGGATATGAGTTTGGGGGAATCCTACCAATTACTTTAGCAAAAATTTTTCTATCTAACATTGGGTTATAAATCTCCATCAAAGAATTAATCTTAGCATTATTATTCAACACAAAAACTCCTTTAGTCCTACTTCTTTTGTTCCAAATTGCCAGACCATTATCCGAAACCAGAATCAATTTCTCTTCCTCAATATCGGTACTATCAACTTTTGCAATTGCAGAATCTTTTTTAACAACAACTATTTTGTCAAATTTTACTTTTTCCTCCCCATCTTTTTCTTTAACAATACTATCCTTAACAATTAATTTCTCCTTAGGTTCATACGAATTAATCTTATCTGTATTTTTATTTTCAACTTCATCAACTTTTGGTTCTATTTTAGTTGTTTTATTATTCGATACAAACTCTTTTCCTGTTTGATTAAACCCAATCCTTCCAATTATCAGGTATTGATCCGGATGAATGGTGTTATCTTTAAGGTTATTCAATTTCTTCACCACTTCTACTTCACGACCAAAATACATTTTAGCTATTCTAAACAGATTCTCTTTCTTCCCAACTTTGTATAATACTATATGACCATTTGGCTCTTCATTATCCAACAATTGGTTATCAAAAGGGACATAAATAACAGTACCAATACTTAATGGTTTGGAATTCACCTCATCATTAAAAGCATACAAATCTATCAAATCCGCATTAAATGCATTGGAAATGCTATACATTGTATTACCTTTTTTTATCTCATACTCAAATACCAGTCCTTTTACTCCAAGGTTCTGTACTAAAATGGTATCAGGTATATAAACATGTTGAGCCATAAGAGAAGCGTTAAATATTGTTGCAATAAACAATAATATCAATATAAAAACCCTATATTTGTGTTCAGTATACATCATTAGTATTTTAATACGCAAAGATATTACTATTTATTATAATATATAATATTCTAAAAAGAAAATAACAAAATAATGAGCAAAATCATAGCAATTATACCTGCCAGATACAATTCCAAGAGATTTCCTGGCAAATTATTAGAAAAAATAAATGGAAAAACGATTGTTCAAATGGTTTATGAGAGAGTTAAGCAAGCGACAAAACCAGATGAGGTAATCATAGCTACCGATGACCAACGAATAATGGATGAATGCACAAAGTTCGGTGCGTATGCAGAAATGACTTTTACTTCCCACAAATCGGGGACAGACCGATGCGCCCAGATAGCCTTTTCATACTGGGAGGATGATATTATTATTAATATTCAGGGTGATGAACCGTTTATCGAACCGGACGTAATAGATTTATTAGCAAAAAAAATGGAGGAAGACTCTTGGTTGGAAATTTCAACCTTATGTACTGAAATAAAAACTGAGGGAGAAAAGACTAATCCCAACATAGTAAAAGTCGTGAGAGACATCAACAATCGTACATTGTATTTTAGTCGGGCACCCATTCCGTACGACAGGGATTCTACTGCATCACTTGCTTCATACAAGCACATAGGTATTTATGCATATAGAAACAAGGTATTGCAAAACATAACAAAACTTTTAGAATCAAACCTAGAGAGAACTGAAAAACTTGAGCAATTAAGATGGCTAGAAAATGGATTTAAAATACATGCATTTAACACCGAGTACCAAGGATTTGGCATTGACACACCTGAAGATCTCAAAAAAGCTTCAGGTATTTAGTACATTTTCACAAAGTCTTAAAATACAAACAACAAGTATCAACAATGCACTAAAAAGAGCTTTGAATACCAATACAGTACATCAAAGCTCCTTATAAGGATTACAATAGATTATTTTTTATCCGGCTGATTGTAATGGGATATCGCCTGTACCTTCCATACCCACTGATCCAACATAAACAGCAGTAATAATACTCAATACAAACAATATAGTAGCTAATATCCAGGTCAATCTTTCAATAAAATCAACACTTTTTGCTGCTCCTAACATAGTATTCGCACCCATTCCTCCAAATGATGCATCTAGTCCACCACCTTTTGGCTTTTGGATTAGAACTACAAACACTAACATTGCGCTGTCTAGCGCTATCAAAATTGATAAAAAAGTTACCATAACGTAATTATTTATTTATTTTTTTCAAAATTTTTGCAAAGTAAGCACTTTTTTTTGGATTTTGCAAACTTAATCTCTTATACATTTTAATTGCTTCCTTTTTCATGCCTTGTTTTAGATATATTTCAGCCAATTGCTCACTCACTATATTTAAACCAAGAGATCCTTCCGCTTTTATATTTTTTTTTGCTTTCTTTTTTTTTGCTTTCTTTTTCTTTACTGAACCTGAACTTTCGTTATTCTTCATTTCCTTTTCTCCCCTCATTGATGTAGCTCCCTCAATAACTGAAGTAAGAGCCAGTCCGGGATTGTTCATTTTACTTACAAGTGTTGCCATTTGCAATAATGATAAAGTCCCATGATCTTTCAAATGTTTTTTGTTTATCAAAACATCGACCGGACTACTGTAGGGGTATTTTGTACCAAGCTCCAACAAACTATCCAAAGACGCTTTTTTCAATTTCTTCTTACCGGTCAACACCTCTAATATATCTATTTGTTCTTTCATATTTCTGTAAAGTAGCACAAAAGTAACTAAAAAAACCTAAAACGTACACAAAACTTTCATTTTTTATTTTACCTGTATTTAGATAATATGCGATTTATAATACGAAACCCTGTGGTGGTTTAGTTTATACCAAACGATACCAATATACTGATTATAAAAAGCTTAGTTTTCTATATCACAATCTTTATAAGGGTATGGTATTAATTGCCTTTAAATTTATTGATAGCCTCTGTCAGCTTTGGAGCGACATCAAATAAATCTCCAACTACACCATAGTCTGCTGCTTTGAAAAAAGGTGCTTCAGGATCTTTGTTGATAACCACAATGACTTTTGAACTACTCACCCCTGCTAAATGCTGTATCGCACCTGATATTCCCAATGCTACATATAGATTTGGTCGAACCACAATCCCGGTTTGACCAACATGTTCTGTATGAGGTCTCCATCCTACGTCGGATACAGGTCTTGAACAAGCTGTTTCAGCATCCAATGCTTTAGCCAAATCAAGTAATACGCCCCAATTCTCAGGTCCTTTCATTCCACGTCCTCCCGACACAATTCTTTCTGCTTCGGGAAGTGGTACTTTACCTTCAACTTTATCCACTCCTACGACTTTCACTCTTTCATCAACAGCCATTGAAACAGTCTCAACATTAGCTTCACTTACTACTTCTTCAGGAGAAAGTGAATTTGGAATCAAAGAGACTACCACTTTATTATTGAGTGCCTTAATATATGCAAAGGCCTTACTGGAAAACACACCTTTTTTAAACACAAATTTACCATCATCCATCTCAGGCACATCCAATACACCTGTCACCGTACTAGCATTTAGCAAAGCAGCCAACATACCCACCAAAGGCTTACCTGAAGAATTGAACGGTACAATTATTAAATCAGCGGATTTTTCTTCCGCAAAGTTTTTAACGACTTTGCTAATGCCGTTGGCATCAAAAAACTCTCCATGAGACAAGGTATACACTCTATCAGCACCATATTTACCCAATTCACCGGCATTTTCACCAGAACCCAACACCAATGCATCAACACTACCACCATGCTTTTTAGCAATTAAATAAGCGTAATATACCAATTCCAAATCGGTCTTTTTGATGTGATTTTTTCTATTATCTATATAAACTAATATTTTCATTTTATTTAATTTTAAATATTATTAAATCACCTTTGCCTCTTCGTGCAACAATCTAACTAATTCATCAATATTGTCAGCGTCAACAAGTTTTACCCCGGATTTCTCTTTTGGCAATTCATATTTTACAATTTCAATATTATCAACTGTATCTACAGGCTCTACTACCTCCAAAGGTTTTCTCTTTGCCATCATTATACCCCTCATATTAGGAATGCGTTGTTCTGCCATTCCCTTAGCTGTTGAAACTATAAAAGGTATTCCTACTTCTACTTTTTCTACACCTCCCTCAATATCTCTATTCAATTTGCCAATGGCACCATCAACTTCAAGAGAACTTGCAAGATTGACAAATGGCAAATCCATCATAGCAGCGACCATCCCTGCTACCTCACCTCCATTATAATCAATAGTCTCTTTTCCAAAGAAAACAATATCAAAATTCTTATCTTTAGCATACTCAGCTATTTGCTTTGCTACTGAAAATGCACTTGTAGGAGCAGTATTTATCCTTACTGCTTTGTCTGCCCCGATAGCTAAAGCTTTTCTTATAACGATATCATTTGCAGGTTCACCAACATTCAAAACCGTTACTGTTCCCCCAAATTTTTCTTTCAATTCAATAGCTCTTACTAATGAATAAAATTCATCGAAAGGATTCATTATAAATTGAATTCCTCCCTCATCGAACTTAGTAAAATCGTCTTTAAACGCGATTCTAGCAGTTGTGTCCGGTGTCTTACTAATACACACTAATAGATTCATATATATTATATTTTATGTTCTCTAAAAAATTTTGAGCAAATATAGCAAAATATTTTTTAAACTCAAAGTTAAATTATCAATTCTACACAATTTAGAAATTATATGAAATTATGGAAATTTGGGATATTTACTCCAATCCGGATTTCTCTTTTCTAAAAATGCATTTTTTCCCTCCTTAGCCTCTTCTAAAAGATAGTACATAAGAGTGGCATCTCCTGCAAATTCCATTATTCCCCTCTGACCATCAAGTTCTGCATTTAGTCCACGCTTAATCATTCTCAAGGCTAGAGGGCTATGGCGCATCATTTTTTTTGCCCAATCAACTGTAGTATTTTCAAGCTCTGCCAAAGACACTACTTTATTCACCATCCCCATTTCTTCAGCCTCTTTTGCTGTATATTGCTCACAAAGAAACCACACTTCTCGCGCTTTTTTCTGACCAATCAACCTAGCAAGATATGAAGAGCCAAACCCGGCATCAAAGCTACCTACTTTAGGCCCTGTTTGACCAAAACGCGCATTGTCACTTGCGATAGTAATATCACAAATCACGTGCAAAACGTGACCTCCTCCGATTGCAAAACCATTGACCATGGCTATAACAGGTTTTGGAATATGCCTGATCAATCTATGTACATCAAGTATATTGAGACGTGGAACACCATCCCCACCTACATAGCCTCCATGCCCTTTGAAATTGATATCGCCCCCAGAGCAAAAGGCTTTATCCCCTGCTCCCGTCAATACGACAATATTGATATCGGGCCTTTCCCTGCAAATTTCCAATGCATCAAGTATTTCCGACGATGTCTCAGGGCGAAATGCATTATAAACCTCAGGGCGATTTATTGTTATTTTCCCAATACCTTCAAAAAAATCAAAAAGTATATCCTCATATTCTTTTATGGTTGACCATTTTCGCATAATACTACTATTTTATTTATAAAACTCAAAAGTAACTCTTAGATTTTGATTGAAAGAATTTTTTTTTGAATTTTTCAGATTAAGTCGAATACAATGCACCTATTTCATTTTTCAAAAATCAAGCACTTTATAGACTGACACTAATGAGTACATTAAAAAACACCTCAAATAGAATCGACTTCCAATTTGAGGTATTTTTTTTATTATCCCTATATATAATATGTTAATTACATACTTTCTACTGCCTTTACAGCTGCATCATAGTTTGGTTCATCTACTATCTCAGATACCTGCTCTGTATACACAACCTTTTTATTTTCATCCAAAACAATCACTGCTCTGGAATGCAATCCTGCTAATGGGCCATCAATTATTTCAAGATTGTAATTTTTTCCAAATTCACATGTTCTGAAATCAGAAAGATTCACTACTTTTTCTATACCTTCCGTAGTGCAAAATCTCCCATGAGCAAAAGGTAAGTCATGAGAAATACACAAAACTGTGGTATTATCTAATGAAGCTGCTTTTTCATTGAATTTACGCACAGATGTTGCGCAAGTAGGAGTATCCAAACTAGGAAATATATTCAATACGATTTTTCCCTTGTAGTCACTCAAACTTTTTTCTGCCAAATCAGTTCCAACCAAGGTAAATTCAGGTGCTTTGTCGCCAACTTTTGGTAAATCACCAATTGTATTAATTTTATTTCCTTTTAATGTAATCTCTGCCATTTTTATTTATTTTAATTTAAAAAAATATTTATTTATCTTAATTAAGATTTTACCAACCTCAATAATGCTAACATAGAATTTTATTTATTGTTGAAAATTTCATGCTGATTTTTCAAGCCAAACTTTAAATTCTTCAACATTTTTTATATTTATACAATTTGATTTTAACAATTTCCCCTTTTGAGCCATTAAAACACCATATTTTAAATACTCAACCTCTGTTTTATTGTGAGCATCCGGATTGATGCTTATCCCAATTCCAAATTCTTGCGCTCGTCTTATAAGAGACCAATCAATATCAAGACGATGTGGGTTAGCATTTAGCTCTATTGCGACATTATGCTTAGCACATGCTTCAAATATCCTATTATAATCCAAGGGATATCCTTCTCTTGCCAGCAATATCCTTCCTGTCATGTGTCCCAATATTTTTGTGTATGGGTTTTTAATGGCCACTAGTAATCTTTCTGTAGCTTTGTCTTTATCCATCCTCAATACTGAATGGACAGATGCGATTACCAAATCAAATCGTACAAGGATATCCTCACGATAATCTAAGTTTCCATCAATTAATATATCACTTTCGATACCGGAAAATATAGTAAAATCAGAAATACTTTTATTTGCATTTTTTATATCATCAAGATAATAATCCATTTGGTCTATTCTAACACCATTTGCATAAAACGCCGATTTGGAATGATCTGTCACGACCATATATTCATATCCTTTATCCTTATAATAATTTGCCATTTCCAAAATGGAATTTGCCCCGTCACTCCAAATCGTATGATTATGAATAACTCCTCGTATATCTTGTACTTCAACAAAATCATTTAAGTAAAACTCCTCAGCATCTTTTTTTGTATGAATTGCATCGCGGAATACCGGAGGCACATAAGTCATATTGTTACTTATAAATAATTGTTCTTCAGAATCAACATGTTTTTCAATTAATAAATCAACGAAATATTCAGGTCCTGTTTTTTTAAATAGTACGTTGAAAAAATCGCACTCTAGGGCAAATAAAAACAGTATTTCAACCCCTTTGTATGTATGTTTATTCCCTTCCAAGTCAAAAATATTTGACAATTCCAAAAAGATCTTTTCTTTTTCAATGGTAGTTAGAATTTCTATTCTAGAGATAATAGGCATTGATCTTCTTAAATCTCCTGTAATTTCAAATTTTTCGTCAGTAAAAACTGCTCTCAATTTCTTCAACAATTCTTCTGATATTCTCTCTGCTTTATCTATAACTAAAAACCCCTTGACCGAATTTAAAAATTCGATCTGCGCTAGAATGTTTTCTTGAGTTTTTTTGCCAAATCCTTTTAATAATGTTAACCGATTCTCATTTATAGCATATTCAAGTTCCCCTAAAGATTCCACACCCAGTTCTTTCCATATCAGCCTGATTTTTTTTGGTCCAATACCTTTTATTTTCATCATTTCCACAATTCCCTTTGGTGTTATATCTAAGATATCATTCAAATCTTCAAAAGTATTCTTTTCCTTTAACTCTACTATTCTAGCAGCAATTGACTTCCCTATTCCGGGTATTGCCATCAGTTCAGGCACATTCATGTCAATCAAATCATCAGATATCTGCCTTATAGTGTTGTACGAATTTTGATAAGATCTCACTTTAAAACTATTTGCTTCGTGAAGTATTAACAATTTTGAATAAAAATCAAATACTTTAGCTATTTCCTTATTTGTCATGTTAAGTTCTTTTTATTATTATAAACGATACATTGTATCAACAAGAAAACAATAGATTGTTGAAATTGATTTAGAATAACAAAAAAAAAAAATAAAAATGATTTACATTATGACATATAACAAAATAATAATATATTTGTAAATCTTTTAACATTTAGTATTTGCACGAAAACACCTCAAATTTGAAATTGATTCTTTTTGCGATATTTTCATCTTTTTACAAGCAATTGATACAAAGGCATCTAATTATTATAAAAAAATAAAAATCTCTACAAGAATCATCATAATTTCAAAAACTACCTGTTTTCGTGCAGACATTATTTAAAATATTATTCACAATGAAAAAGCTAACATATTTATTCTTTTTGCTCCTATTTGCTGCGTGTAACAATAACAATGCAGACAATAATTCGAATGCTCCCGCTAACGTAAATGGTGACGAATACATATTTGAAAATATGCAAGGTACAGACATACAGAGAGTCAAAAAACTAGATGCAAAAAACAATGTAATTGAAGAAGGATTTGTTAAAGACGGTCTCAAAACCGGAGAATGGGTGACATATCTAAAAGAAAAGAATTATGTTTCGACAATAACACCTTACCTCAAAGGGAAGCTAAACGGAACATATTTTGAATTTGATAAAAGAGGATATCTAGTATCGCAGGCGGGTTTTATAAACGACGAGCTTAACGGTAGAGTGATAAAATACCAATATGGTAAACCTACAGAAATAAGTGACTTCAAAAACGGAAAACTAGATGGAGCCAAGAGAGTTTATGCTAGAAATGGTAATATTCAGGAAGAAATACAATATAAAAACGGAGTGATAAACGGATTCATGAGGTACTACAATGACAAAGGAGAATTGATAATGGAATACGAATACAAAAACGGCAAAAAAATTGGAGGAGGAGAAATTAACAGGAAGGTCGACAACACTCCTAGATAGTGAAGTCACTAAAATAGAGAATATCACTTTGTTGATATTATACTTTCCGTAAGCAATTCGTAGACCTTTTTTGCAGTATAATCAATATCTAAGTAATCTAAATGGGCTTTTATAGTGTTGAGATCATTTCTAATCGCAGGGCCTGTTTGCACTTTGTTGGGATCTTGACCATCAAGTATTTTCATTGCAGTCTCCTTAATCAATGGCTTTAGCAAATCAAAATCTAAATTTTCTCTGTCCACAATATTTTCAGATATTCTATACATGTAATTAGTGAAATTATTTGCAAATACCGCTGCTACATGTAGAACTTTTCTCTTTTCATCATCTAAAATATTTACATTATCCGAAATCTTACGCGCCAAATCATATAACTTTTTTTTAGCTCCACTATCATTAGCGGTAATCAGGAAAGGCACTTCTTTCATATTTACTGCTCTTGATTTCTTAAATGTCTGAAGAGGATAAAAGCTTCCAAAACTTGTAAAATAATCACTAAATATACCGGAAGTCAACATTCCTGAAGTATGAGCTACAAGCACATTCTTACCAACATTTAGATATAATTTGCTGGCAAGAGATTCGATTGCTCTATCACTTACAGAAAAAAGATACAAATCACTATCATGGCGTATATCTTCAATAACATCAACATATTTCGCACTTACCATATCAGCCAACAACTTTGCATGTCCAAGATTTCTACTATAAATTGAAGCAACATCAATCCCAGTACTATATAGTGCAATTGCCATATGAGTAGCAACATTCCCTGAACCGATTATTGAAACACTTTTAATACTTGACATAATAAACAATTTATTAAAAAAAAGCAATGAAGTGAAATGCACTTCAATAACATTATTATAAAAATACAAAATTATATTATCTTTGCAACTTTTTAAATGTTATCTATCAAAAAAAACTTATTTAGTTCTATCTATAAAGTGCTTATTTTTTTTAACAAAGATTTTTGATGAGATATTTATTTGCAATGATTTGATGCAATTGAATCTATTATTTATAAAAAAATAAAATCATTACAAAAAAAACCAATTTTAAATTAGCAATTTTCTTAATACCAAAGAAATATATTTTATGATTTACGACAACATACTACAAACTATCGGCGATACACCGCTAGTAAAAATTAACAAAATCAATCCAAATTCACAATCCAACATTTATGCTAAGATAGAAGGGACAAACCCCTCCGGCAGTATTAAAGATAGAATTGCATTAAAAATGATAGAACAAGCAGAAGCAGAAGGTGTATTAGATAAAACAAAAACAATTATTGAACCGACATCAGGCAATACAGGCATTGGAATAGCAATGATAGGAGCAGTCAAAGGGTATAATGTCGAGATTGTAATGAGTAGTGCTGTTTCAATAGAAAGAAGGAAATTAATCGAAGGATTTGGAGGAAAAGTAATACTTACAGATGCCGACAAGGGAACAGATGGAGCCATAGAAAAAACTAAAGAAATAGTAAAGGACAACCCTTCAAAGTATTTTTTCCCCGACCAATTCTCTAATAAATATAATAAACTTGCTCATTACAAAACTACCGGTGAGGAAATATGGAAACAAACCAATGGAAAAGTTGATTTCTTCGTTTCTGCTCTTGGCACGTCAGGTACAATGATGGGGATAGCAAAAGTATTAAAAGAATATAACCCCAGAGTACAGATCGTAAGTGCTCATCCCGTAAAGGGGCATTATATCCAAGGTATAAAAAACATGGAAGAAGCCATAGTACCTGCCTTGTATAAACCTGAAATAATAGATATTACAATTATGGTAGATACTGAAAATGCTTTGATTACAGCAAGAAAAATAATGAGAAAAGAAGGTATCCCTGTAGGCATGAGTAGTGGTGCAGCTATGTATGCTGCAATCGAAATAGCAAAATCTCATAATAATGTAAATATAGTCGTTATCATGCCGGATAGAGTCGACAAGTATTTGAGTACTTCACTATTTGAATAAACAATTACAATTGTTTCAAGGTTAAATAAGCATGTCAGAAGAACTTTTTTTAAGAGTTGTCAATCATTATGGATCGAAAGGTACACCTTTTCTTTTTTTAATTGACTTTGAAATGGAACATTTTATAGCCACTAAACTAAAAGACACTTCGAAAACAGGAATATTTTATGATATAAAAGGCAATACAAATTTCAACTATACAGCTATTGAAAAAGATATAAGCATTAAAAATTTACAACCGATAAGTAAGACAAAATACAGGCAAGCTTTTGAGATAGTTCACAACAATATACTTCTTGGAAATTCGTATTTATTGAATTTAACATTCCCCACAGAAATTGATTTGAGCTGTTCCTTAAAATCAGTTTTTAATTCGAGTAAAGCACCTTACAAATTATTGTATAAAAACCAATTTACCTTATTTTCACCTGAGTGTTTTATTAGGATTGTCGGCAGAGAAATATTTTCATACCCTATGAAAGGAACCATAGATGCGAATCTCCCAAATGCTCAAGATATATTATTGGATAGTGAAAAGGAATTAAATGAACATAACACAATAGTAGACCTGATTAGAAATGACCTTTCGATAGTAGCGAAAAAAGTTGAAGTAACAAAATTTCGGTTTATTGATAAAATCATAGCCCAGAATCACCAGTTATATCAAGCAAGCTCTGAAATTAAGGGGCTTTTGCCGGAAAATTGGAAAAAAAACATAGGAAATATCCTTTTGAATCTATTACCGGCTGGTTCAATAAGTGGTGCACCTAAGAAAAAAACAATAGAAATTATACAAAATGCAGAAAAGCAAAAACGTGGCTTCTATACGGGCATATTCGGTATTTTTGATGGCAAAGAACTTGATAGTGCAGTAAATATAAGATTTATAGAAAACAAAAACGGAAAGACCATTTACAGAAGCGGAGGCGGGATAACAGCACAAAGTAATCTTGATAGCGAATATAATGAATTAATACAAAAAGTATATGTACCGGTTAATTGAGACGATAAAAATATCAAATGGCATAGCTCAAAATTTGGTATGGCATCAAAAAAGAATGGATAAATCATTCCAATACCTTTACAATAAGACCAATCCCTTTTATCTTAAAGACATAATTAAACCACCTACATCTTTTGTAAAAGATAAGGTCAAACTTAGATTTTTATATAATGAAACCTCTTACGATATGGAATATTCAATATATAAGAAAAAGACGATAAAAACACTTAAATTGGTCTTTGATGATAATATCGAATACCATTTAAAATACATTGACAGATCCATGCTAAATAGATTAACACACAATAGAGGACAATATGACGATATACTTATTGTAAAAAATGGACTTATTTCTGATTCTTCATACACAAACATTGTATTCTTTGATGGAAAAAACTGGGTAACACCTGCTTCCCCCTTGCTTTTTGGGACAGCTAGGGAGAAATTAATCTATGAGAAAGCCATCATACCGCGTATTATTAAACCCCATCATCTAAAACAATTCAAATATTTTAGATTAATCAACGCAATGTTGAAATTTGAGGAACAAGACAAAATCGAAATTACAAATATTATTTTATAGAATCTAATGCCTAACCTCGTCTATTTCATCCGGATTGTGCTTATATTTGAAAAGTAAAGCAAAAGCAATAGTAATCACCAATGCATATCCTGCAAAAATAAACCATATGGTAGGCCAATCTCTTGCCTTATCAATAGTAAAATGGTCAACGATAAAACCACTTGCATAAGCCCCTAGAATAGCTCCAATACCATTGGTCATCAACATAAACAACCCTTGAGCACTAGACCTCATCGAGGGCTTTGTCTCTTTTTCTACAAATAATGAACCTGATATATTAAAAAAGTCAAAAGCCATACCGTAGATAATCATAGATAGGACTAAAAACACTAATCCTCCTCCCGGATTTCCAATACCGAAAAAAGCAAATCTCAACACCCATGCAAGCATACTCATGAGCATAACTTTTTTGATACCAAATTTCTTTAAAAAGAATGGAATTGTCAAAATAAATACCGTTTCTGAAATCTGTGACAATGTAAGTATGATAACAGAGTGCTCAACAGCAAAATACCCTTTGTAAGCTTCAGAAAAATCCTCCAAAAAAGGAACACCCCATATATTTGTAATCTGTAATGCAGCACCAAGTAACACCGAGAATATAAAGAAAACAGCCATTTTCCTGTCCTTAAACAAAGAGAAAGCATCAAGACCAAGTCTTTGCGAAATTGATTTTTTTTCTGTTGCTCCCGAAGGAGGTACTGCGGGCAATGTAAAAGCATAAATCCCCAATGCTAACGAAGCTACTGCCGAAACTAAAAACTGTTCCTTACCTACTTTCCATCCAAACAAATCAACTAACCAAGCAGCAAGGATAAAACCTATCGTACCCCACACTCTTATAGGAGGAAAAACTTTAATGATATCA
>JALSPK010000027.1 GCA_026986005.1 Saprospiraceae bacterium | reverse complement strand
TGTAAAATCCGAAATCTCCAATCAAACGGGAGTTGCTTATTTCCTTTTGGACGATCTTATAGGAGCATTTAATGTTTGGGCAGGACAGACAATCAAATTAAGAGAGTATTGTGATTCGATAGATCCATTGAGATTAGCCCAAACATATTATAATATAGGATTTGTATATAGTCAATTCGGAGACTATAACAAGTCTATAGAGTATGTTGATAATGCTTTGAAAATAGTCGATAGTTTGTCTGCGGATTATCCAAACAAAAAATACGTAATTTGGTGTTTGTCTTCATATTTTAGCTCCAGGCTGATAGGTGATTACAATGGCGCCGAAGGCTATATCTTTAAAGCTATTTCCTATTTTAATAAATACGACATAAATGATATCGAGTTGAAGGCTGACCTTTTCTTAAATACAGGATTCAACTTCATAGATAAAAAGAAATTTGTTTTGTCAAAGAAATATCTTGATAAAGCTCAAACCATTTTATTGAAATTAAAATTGAATAAACTAAGCGTTCTATTTCGAAATTATGGAATGCTTTATTGGTCAATGGGTGATTATCAGAAATCAATATATTGGAGCAATAAAGCTCTTGAGTATATTAACAAAACAAAAAAAATAAATAAAACTACACTTGCAAAGATATATGGTACAATGGGTCTGGCATTGAGCTATGACAACCAATGGGACAAGGCTCTGAGTTATTATTTTAAGTCTTTAAATCTTAAGAAAGAGTTGAAAGGCTCAAATACTGCTTTGTCTCTCGCCTATGAAAATATTGCAGGAGCTTATGGCAGAAAAGGAGAATTGGATTCAGCGCTTTACTATATCGAAATAAGTATTGATAAGCTTCACAGGTTTAGTGACACGAAGCTTCCTCCGAAATATATGAAACTAAAAGAAAATGATTTCAGTAAACTATTAATGGTTCGTAAACTTCAAATGAAAGGTAAGTTTTTTTCGAGAAAATATCAAAATTCAGAAGATATTAAATTTTTAATCAAAGCAGATAGAAGTTTTGAAAAAGCAGACTCATTAGTATTTTTACTTAGGAAGGATATCAGAGATACCGATTCGAAACTGTTGTTGGGAAGTTCGTTGGATACGATTTACAAATATGCAATAGATAATGTATACACGCTTTGGAAACTGACGGGTGAAGACAAGTATTTGGAGAAATCATACAAATATATAAGTGAAAACAAGGCAGTTGTTTTTTCAGAAACCAAAGAAGAGCTTAGGTCTGTATGGAAAATTTTAGATCCTGATTTGAGAAAAGACTATCTTAAAGTTGTTGATGACATGAAGTCGGTTATGTATCAGAAACAATATGCAGCTTTAAAAAATGATTCCTTAGCATTTCAAACTCTTAATGCGGAATATTTGGCTCTATCAAAGGAAAAAGAAAAGGTAATGGATGAAATCAAAGTTAATTATCCAAATTTTTATAATAGAATGTACGGAGAATTAAGAGCTGATAATATTGAGGAACTTCAAGATAAATTAACAAATGATAATGCGATATTAGAATATTACATAGATGGAAATAGCTTGTATATTTATGCAATTTCAGAGACAAAACGATATTTGGTAAAGCAGCATTTTTCATTTGATATTGACTCGATTTTTAATGATTTTGGAAAGAATTTAACTTTATTTTCGAATAGTGAAACAAATTTGCGGATGTCACAACAAGTATATCCGATACTTTTCCCTAATCCTATCAGAAAATTTCTAGATGAGCAGCAAATTAAAAGACTAATCGTAATTCGGGATAAAAGCTTGAACAAAGTATCGTTTGATGCAATAATGACAGGTGAAGACTTTAAAACCGATTATTTGGTATATAAATATGCATTTTCTTATGCATTTAATAATAAGTATATTTGGGACACAAGTTTGGGAGAGCATGACAAAGATTATGAGTTCGGGGGTTATGCAACAAATTATGATAAAAATACGCTAAAAAGTATTACGAAAGATGTAATTTTTTGGATTGGGACATTTCCTCCTGTTTTGAAGCCACTAAAACAATCTGTTGATGAAGTCGAAACAATAGCAAAAATATTTGATTCGAGATTATGGATTGGGGAGGATGCAACTTATGATAATTTTGTTAATAATGCACCTAAAAGCAAGATATTACATTTGTCATTACACAGTTTGCTCGCTGCTAAAAACAATGAACAAAATGGATTGATATTTCAAAAAACATCATCCGATAAAAGGTTTATTCTTAAATCATCAGATTTGGTGAGTTTGCGATTAGATAATTCATTGAGTGTACTAAGCTCTTGTTATTCTTCTGACGGGGATGTAATAAAGGGTGAAGGTGTAAATAGTTTAGCTCGTAGTTTTGCGCTTGCAGGCAGCCCTGCTATAATTGCGTCACAATGGCAATCATACGAGGGGCAAACTAAGGATGTATTAGTGAATTTTTATTATTATTTGAAAAAAGGATTATCTAAAGATGTAGCTTTACAAAAAGCAAAACAGGATTATTTATCTAATGCAACAGGGCAGTTTCTTTCTCCTGCAAATTGGGCCAACCTAGTATTGATGGGAGATTCGAAAATGATTGATTTCGGGTTTGATTATATTTTAGCTATTGAAATAATAGTATTTCTGATTTTGTTTTTGTGGATTGGCTATGCACTAAAAAGAAGGAAAACTCCTCTTAGAATCAAATAATATAAACAATAGTTTTTTCAAATGTTTTGTTTTCTATATTAAAAAATCCTTTACGGTTTGGTATTAGCATAAGTTAAGGTTTTGTTAAAGAAGCGGTCGCAATTGGTTAATGTTTTATTAAAACATCGAAAAAGCTTTGTGATTGATTTTACAGTTTGTACATTTACTGTAAATATTTTGCAAGAATATAAAAAATTGGATAATAATTCGAGCGCAATTATAAAATAAGTTTAAGTAAGTTGCCATGAGAATTTTTTTATGTATATCAATATTTCTATTTTCTTTCTGCTTAAAAGCACAAAAGATTGAAAGTTTAGATACTTCAAAAATAATTTCAATTAATAGCAATTTTAAACAGGATGAATCTATAAAGGTATTTCGGTATCTATTTGGCCGGTCTCTTCAAAACAAAAGTTCGTATCTCAAATTTGGTGAGAGGTTTCTATATAGCACCTATTTTGTTTGGATTCCAAGTAGAGGATATTACAAAGGACGATGGCTTCATGAATTTACTTGGTACAATAGTTTATCAATTAATCTGAATAAGTCAATATATTTTGGGCTTCATTATCTATTGATTTTTACTACCGGGTCTACTATTTATCAGGACTCTAAACGTAAAAAGTACGGAGTTTATGGTTTAGTCATGCAGTATGATTTTCTTCCTGGATTCGAAAATCGGTTGTATTTAGAAACTTCAATCAACAAAGGTGATATTTGTTTATGTGGATTTGACGATCCTCGTAAATCACCTGATTTAACCTATTTGGGGCTTGGATTAGGGTATGATTTTCCTGTTTATAAACGAATAACATTAAGAGTTGGTTTTACCAATTATGTGATTTTTAATAATATTAAAGACAAAAGCAATTTTACACAATATGTTTTAGGGATCAATTTAAATATTGGTAAAAATTCAAAAAGACAGAGTATTAAATTTGATAAATTATTTAAATAGTAAAAAAATGAAAAAAGTTTCGGTATTGATTTTGTTTTACATTTTAATTATTCTTTCTTCTTGTGTTACACCTGAACAGGCACTTGAGAGAAGGTGGTATAAAATGGCATTAAGATTGTCAGCAAAAAAAATAAAAAACGGCAAAGATGTAGAGAAAAATATTAAGATATTGCAAACATCGGCTGATCATATCATTGTTGAAGAGTTGGAGAAGAAGAAAGGTTTGGTGAACTCTCCTCGAGTTAAAGATTGGATTAAAGTGCAGGATAGTTATTATAGAGTACTTGAAGTATTGGGAAAGGCAAATATCGTTTCGGATGGAAAGATATTGGAAGCATATGACGAGATGTGCTCGATTAAAAAGGATTTGGATTTTAAAATAGTTGAGTATTACTATAATAGGGGGGAAAATCACATGAAAAATTATTATAAGGATAATCAAAAAAAAGATGCCAGAAGTGCATATTATGAATTTGTGAAAGCAAAAAAGCACGGAGCTGCTATTTACTATAATAATATTGATGTTTTGATTAGTGATGCACACCAAAAAGGTATAGTTTATTATATAGGCGATGTTTCTGTTGTAGGAAATAATTTTTTTCTTAAACCGCTACCTGAAAATGCGGATTTTGAACCTGATTGTCGAATTAATATTGATTTCGGATCTCATAGTTATAACAAATCTTCTTCGGAGTCTTCAAGAAATTACTCTAAAGATGTAGTGGTAGGGAAGGAAGAAGTAAAAGATACATCAGGTAGAATTACTTATAGGGATATTAAAAAAGAAGTTGAAGCGACAGTCACTACAGTTAAAGTCACTGTTACCGTAAGTACTTGGACAAGTGTACACTCTACTAATATAACAGGGCAGTGTTCGGTATCTAGTGAATCTTTCCATTGCTCTGTTTCCGATGACTATGAGGAAGTACATATAAGTGGAGACAGGAGAGCTGTTCCTTGTGGAGTCTCGGAAAAGAGCGGTAATTCCTGTTTTGTTGAAAGTACTCTTGAAGATGAATTGGATCGGAAAGTTTTATGGAGTTTGCCTTTTTAGTATCTGAAGGAAATTTTTATTTTTATTATTTCTGATATTTTTTCCTTTTTATTGTAGCGAAATTGGTCTTTGGAGCATTAAGTGATAAAAGGGATTAAACATGAATAAAATTTTAAAATGTTCATTATTTGCATTATTGGTTTTCTTTGCTTCATGTTACAAGGATGTAGTCATAATTGATAATACAGACATTATAAATAAATCTTACCCCAAGATAGAAGTTGATGCAGAGATAGTAGGTAGGGTTCATGATGAAAATGGAAATGAAATAAATACCTTCAATAGCATATTTTTAAACAATATATACAATGCTACAAATTCACCATACTATCATTTTAGTGCTGTAGATGCCGACAAAAACGGGGATTTACTTACCATTGAGCTTGAAGCAGAAAAACATCAGTTTTTGGTAAAACCCATTGAAGATGACGTAAATTACTTCAGCCATTCTATTATCAAGAACCCGATTCTTATTACAGAGTCTTCAATTGTTGATATAAATAAGAAGTTGGACAATAAAATATTATTAAAAATAAAAGGTAACAGGTATTTGCAGGATAAAAATGCATATTCGGGAAATGTTGTTATTAAGACCTTTGTTCCCGACTTGAGTAATCCCAATCACCTTGAAACACTACCGGGAGGACACTTGGGTATTGATATGGACAGTAATAAAGTATGGTTAAATTTTTATGAGGTAGTGTTTATTAATATCGCTTCTGATACGGGAAGTCCATTAGAAATAGAGAATGGAAATGCTTCCCTCACATTTGCAAACCCGATGTACAAAGATTGTTCAATTTGGAGATACGATGAAACTAATCATATTTGGCAGTTTTACTCACAAATAGAAAATTATGAGATGATAGAGTCTAAGATAATCAAATCCGGATTTTATTCAATTGCAAAATCATATATTTTTAATTTAGTCGAAGGTAGTGTTTACATAGGTGATGTCCCATTGATAAATCAAACGGTTGATCTATTTTTTGAAGATAAACTTGTTGATAGAGTATATACCACAAATAGTGGAAAATGGTTTGCGCATTTACCCTTGAACCAGCCTTTCAAATATAGAATTGACTTCAATTGTAATGATATTATTGAGGAACGATTCAATTTAGGTGAGAATAATGCAAAAATTGCATCAATGGTTATTGATAAAAAGTTATTATCTTCAGTTGATATAACCGGAGTCTTAAAAGATTGTAGTAATAAAGAAGTGAATAAGAATTTTTTCAAAATAACTCATAATAACAATTCAAAAAGCTACTTTTTTAATTCCTCAGATATAGACATTATTTTTCCTTATTGTTCAGAGGGCTTGATAAGCATACAAAGTGCTAACGAATATTGGGATATTGTAGGGCCGGAAGTGGTATTTCATGATACAAAAAAAGCTATAAATTTTTATAACTTGTATGCATGTAATCAAATAGAGCAAGACGGGTATTTTAATATTAATATTGATGGTAAAGAAAAATTGTTTAGCACAACTGAGTCAAAGCTAGAAGACGGAAGAACAAAATTACTTGTTTATGATTATGAAAATATGAATATGGATTTTTATTTAATTTTCTCCGGTAAAAAAGCAAAAGAATATAATGATCAGGAATTAAATATTTTTTTTAAAGACTTGATGATTGGAGAAGATAAATATGATTTGAATTGTTCAAATAGTACTGATGGCTGTGGGTTTAAGAAATTCAAAATTGAATCTTATGGGTTCAAAAAAGGAGATTGGATAAAAGGAAATTTTGAAGGATTGTTTTGGGTCAAATCTTACAGTCCACTTCGTGCTAAATACAGAAGAATCAAAGTGGATTTTTTAATAAAAAGGAATTTCAATTAGTGAAATTGTCCAACTGGTACGAGAACAAAATAGTGCTTTTGAATATAAAATTACTGTGATATTACAAATGATGTTACTTTGACAGAAGTAGAGATAATAGAATACTGTAAAAGAGGGGACTCTAAGGGATTTAAACAGTTAGTCGACACTTATTCGTCTAAATTGTATGGGATTTGTCTGCGATATATGAATAATGAGTTTGAAGCAAAAGATGTATTGCAAGAGTCTTTTATAAAGATTTTTAATAGTATTACACACTATGAGTGTACCGGTTCTTTTGAAGGTTGGATGAGTAAAATAGCGGTTAACAGCTCTTTGATGGCTTTGAGAAAAAACAAATATCACTTTAGCCCTTTAGAACCTTTGAATGATGTTAAAAGTACAAGTTCTCTGAGTATTGACATAGAAAACATTATGGATGAAAGTGATATATTGGACATGTTAATGAAACTGCCTCATCACTATAGAGTTATTTTCAATCTTGCTGTAATAGAAGGGTATAAACATTCTGAAATAGCTAAAATATTGGAAATAGCAGAGAGTACTTCAAGGACAAAATTAGCAAGAGCAAGAAAAAAAATGCAGGATATCTATATAAAAGAAATGGGAATAGCGCCAAAATGTTTGACAAAAGAAGTGAGAAACGATATAATAAAAGCATAATGAAACTAAGTAAACAAGAACAAATAATAAAGGAAAAGATGAAGTCTTTTCAGCCTGATCTAGACAAAGATTCTTTGTGGGAATCACTAGAACAATATGTACCGAATAATACGCTTAAAAGACGTAAAAAACGATTTGTCATTATTTTATTATTTATTTTAGTTACAACTGGAGTTTTGGTTGGTGCTTTGGTAAATAATAGCATAACCGAGCCGATAAAGCAAAAGCATTCTGCTCAGACTAATTTTGAAAATAAAAGTTTAAAAAGAAAGAAAAGTAATATTGATAAAGTCAATAACAACTTAGCAAATAATCATGATGATAATAGCAAAATAAACAATAATAACAGTATCTCTGGCAATGATAAATCAACAAATATAAGTAAGAGATATACCCACAGTAAAAAAGCTATTAAAAACAAATCTTATAATTTTAATGCGAAATCAAAAATATTAGCACAAAATACGAGAGATATTATTGATATTTCAAATGCTAAAAGTGGTGAGTTGAATGAAGCAAAAAGCACTGTTGTTAAAAAATCAGACAGGAATACATTACGTAAAATAGATTTAAAAGTGGATGGTAATTTATTGGATACAAAACTAAGAGCTTTACCACAATTGGTGGCTGTAATAAGCAATCCTACTGTGACAATAATTGAATTGAAAAAGACGTCGCAAGCAGATTTGCTTGCTTTGAACATAGAGATAGGGCTCGGTGATTTCAACCATGCATTTGTACCAAAAAGCACTAATAGTGAATTTTTAACTAAATATTTTAATACAAATACCAAACCGGTTTGGAATATAGCGCTTGGGCTTCATTATAATCTAACAAACACTCTATATACCGGAGCTGGTATCGAATATACACAGCTAGTAACCCAATTACATCCAAAATGGGAACAAATACTTAATGAACAAAACCCTTATTACAACAAACTGACTCAAAGGGTGGTAAAGCAATTGGAGTATGAGGCAATCGCTCATAATTATCAAAATGCATTTGATATGCCAATTGATATTGGAATAAAATTGATAAAATCAAAAAAGCTTGGCTTATCAATAGAAGCCGGAGCTATATTCAATCTTTATACTTATTCAAAAGGTGTTGTTTTGGATCACAGATACAAACTTCACTATTATGATGATAACTCAAACAATCCGTATGGTAAATTTGAGCTTGGGTGGAGTGCTTCAGCTGTATTTGACTATCAGATGTATAGTAATATGAACATTTATTTAAAGCCTTCATTTATCACAAGAAGCATAAATTACAATTTTGCAAAATTTGATGTAAAAGAGAATTATCACATCTACAATTTAAAATTAGGTGTGAATTATAAATTATAAAACGATTATTATGAAAAAAATATTGATCTTTCTATTCACTATGCAATTTTTAGCATTGACAAATAATTTGTTATCACAGAAACTCGTAAGGGCTCATTGTATACCGGAAGTAAATGTTGTTGTCGAATACGCTACTTCAACAATCAAAGCAAAAGATTTTGATAACGGTAGTTTTTCGTATGATACCGCTGATAAACGATTTACTTTTTCTAATGTTAAGCCGGAGGATGACCCATTGTTTAATAATTCGGAAAACACTTCGGTTATTACTTCTTTTTCTATTCCCAATACACAAGAAACAATAAATGTATATGTTTGGGATACTGAAAATAACATGGATTATTGCAGAAGTATAATTCATTATATTAGCCCAAGTAACAGTGGAACTATCTTTGGCAAAATTGATAAAAATGAGAATATACCTATCAAATTAATCAGTACACAAGAACCATTTTTTGAAAAGAATATAACGACTGATTCCAATGGAGTATATTCATTTGCAAATATAAAGTCAGGCACATATAATTTAGATCCGATTAATGATAAAGATTTTTCTAATGGGGTCACTACCTTGGATTTAGTATTAATACAAAAACATCTTCTTCAAATCAAACAATTTTCAAAACTTCAGCAATACTTTAGTGCTGATGTAAGCAATGATAAAAGGGTTGATGTATTTGATATACTTCAAATAAGGGGTATAATCATAGGAACACTCGAACGATTTTACAATAATTCCTACAGGTATATGAATAATTCAGCCCCATCAAACAATATCCGAGAAGATTTTGAAAAAGGTATTGACACTTATGTTTTAGTAGATGGTGATTCTACAAGAGTTGACTTTACAAAGATCAAAATAGGAGATATCAATTCATCTTACAATGATGAGTCAAAAGATGAAGAAAGTATGCAGGAATATGGCATTACAATGGAAGAATTAGCCTTGAATGATAGAAGATTCCAAAGCAATTCATTTACATCAACCGAAAGATATCCAAATAAAAAAATTAAAATTCATACTCCTAATATTAATATAGAACATGGCGAGGAGTTCTGTGTGCCGATTGTATTTAAAAACCATGAAAATATACGAGCTTTGCAGTTTGCCATAAAATGGGATACAACAATATTGAAATACACTAAGAGAATTGAGGCTGGATTCAATGACTTTCATGATGTGAATATCATAAAAAATGATGAGTATTTTGTGGTTGCTGATGATTTTAGCAATAGAAAACTTGATTCTATTCCGGTTAAAATTTGTTTTGAAGCAATAGGAGATAAAGGAGACAAAACCACCTTGAAAATGAATAGTTCGCAAGGATTTGAAAATGCTTTTTACAATTGGACAAGACCATTAAGATATGATTTTACCGCAGGAAATATAATAATAGGCTCAGGATGTATAGATAGAAAAGAAATAGAACTTAGTAATCAAAATGCGGAAGTAACGGTTTTTGCCAAAGATCTGTTTTTAAGCGCTAAAACAGGGGACTTCTTATCAGTAAACGACCGAGATTCTATTACATTTGGCTGTGATAATGAGGGTCTTAACATTGTGTCTCTCCATTATGAAGGTGCCAATGATACGCTTGACTGTGAAATTGAAATAAATGTGGAAAACAACATAAAACCTGTAGTAGTGTGTAAAAACCGGATTGATATTACATTAGATGAGAATTATAGCTATGAACTCACTCCGGCGGATTTAGATGCAGGCTCTTATGATATCTGTGGGGAAGAGCTACAATATACACTGTCAATTGACGGTTCTTATTCAGAAAGTCCAAGTATATTATTCGATTGTGATTTTGAAAGTAAAAACATTGTTAGACTCAATATTGCTAATTCGAGTGGTAGATATGATTATTGTAATGTCCTGGTAAATTTACACTATACACCACCATATTATAAAAGTATTTCAGTAAGATTAGACACCGCTAATGTGGTGATTGTTCCAGGTTTTGGTGCAGAGATTACTGCGGATATGCTATTGACTGACCCTACCACATGTTCAAATTACTATGATATTAGAATCTATAGTAAAATTCCTTCGAACCTAATAAATACACCGGGAGATATAGAAAATCCTATAATTAATCCCGGGATTTATGTTGTGGGAATATTTGATTCTACAAGAAACAGTGCCTGGTGTCGGATAAGGGCCGTATTGCCAAGTGAAAACATCACAGGCTTCATATTACCTAAAGTAATCACCAAACAAGGAGAAGAAATCTGTTTGAATATGAGAGTGAAAAACTTTGATATGATAGACTCATTTAGTTTTCCATTAAGTTGGAAAAAAGATATAGTTTCATTCAATAGAATTGATTTTTTAAGTGAATATTTAATTGAAGATATCGGTTATAAACTTGATACTAATAATAGTGAGATCCAGGTATCTTGGAGAGATAAACCGGGACACGCTACAACTCTAGCGGATAATACAAGGCTATTTGATATATGTTTTGATGCAATTGCTAATAATGGAAGTAAGAGCAATTTGTCATTTTCTAGTCCAACCGATTTTACTTTACCTAAATCATATAGTCAGGGGAAAGAAATCACAAATTATGCAAAGGATGGAAGCATTAAGATCGAGGATATTGATTTTTGTTCATATATTACCGTAGACCTCGGCGTAGAGTTTACGGAGATAAAAGCATCGGATTTCCATTCTTCAATTCCATACAGTTCGGTAATAAGTGTAAATGGAGAGGATAAAATACAGTTTTCATGTGCTGATATAGGAGAAAATATTGTAGAGTTGACTTATCAAAAACTATCAGGTTTCGAAGGCAAATGTCTAGCAAAGGTTGAGGTAGAAGATACAGTTCCCCCGACTATTTATATGATTAAAGATACGATTGTGATTGATAATAACGAAAACATACCAATTGAAGATGTTTTGAGTTTTGAAATCTCTGATAATTGTACATATAATTATAATATTACACCTGAATTTTTAAATTGCGACTACGGAGGAAATGTTGAAATTATTATTGAGGCAATAGATATATCAGGAAACAAAACAGTTGATACAAGTGATGTATTTGTTGTATGTACTTCCAAATGTGCCACTACTAAAACAGCAAGTCTTACAACTGATGGAAATGTAATAATCAATGCCAACATGTTTGAATCAAAAGGAGATTTGAGCCCGATTATTTTGGTTAATGGCAAAGATAAATTGGAATTGAACTGTGATGATATAGGAGAAAAATTGGTGAAATTGACAAAAAAGCATAGCGATGGAGAGCTGACTGACTGCTTCGCCTTAGTCGTAGTGAAAGATAAAATATCCGCGGTAGCAATTTGCAAACAAACTTTGGAAGTGAAATTGGATCAAAAATTGTCCTACACTTTAGATCCCCTTATGGTGGACAATGGCTCTGTTGACAATTGTACGAATGATTTAGAGTTTTCTATTCATAAGTTAAACTCTACCGAACCGGGAGTATTATTTAATTGCGAGTCCGATACATCTGAGACGGTAGTGTTGGAAGTGATGGATAAATCCGGCAATTCCAATATATGTATGACTATTGTAAAAGTGAAACCATTTACTGAATCATTGACATGCAATGGCAATATTGTGGTTAAAGTTGATAGTATAACAAAAATTCATATAAATCCTAATGATATACTTGAAGGCGATTCTTATTGTTTTAACAATTTTTATATCGAGTTATTTAATGACAACCAAAATATTGAAAAAAGAGATAGTAATTATATAGACATATATGATTTTGGAAAGACAATTTATGCTAAAGTTATTGATAAAATTAGTGGTAATAGTTGCAACTCTACGATCAAAGTACTAAAACATAATACAGAATTCAATTTGCCGCATATAATCATAAGCAAGGGGGATACTTCCTGTTTAGATCTGACAGTTAGAGATTTTAATAGTATTTCATCATTCAAATTTCCTATCAGTTGGGATACTGACATAATACAATTGTCTAAAATAAAAAATCATAAGATTTTGGGTGGTATCAACTATTATTTAAATTCTGATTTAGGTGAACTAATAGTACAGTGGAAAGATAAAGAGGAAAAAACCAAGACACTGCCTCAATATTCTGTTTTATTCAGTTTATGCTTCGATGCAGTTGGTGATATTGGCTCTTCGTCTGATTTGAAATTTTTATCCAAATCAGAATTGATAAACCCTGAAGTCAAAGTATTTGGTCATAAATTTGATGCAATCTTTAATAATGGGAGTGTAAGTATTCAACAATCCATCAATGATTGCTCCATTGATACAATCACATTTATAGCTGAAATGGATAAATGTGGTAAATTGATTATAGGAGATTCACTGAAAGACATAGCTGTTGAAACGGATACTGTGTTTATAAATGGGATGAAAGAATTATATTTACCTGAAGGTATCAACAATATCTTGATTACTGTAAAACACTATGATGGTAGTGTAAGTAAATGCCATTCAGTAATTAATATTCTCGATACAATACCACCATTTGCTGCTGCCGAACAATTTAAAGAAGTCTATTTAGATTCTGATTTTAAAGCGGTTTTAAATGCTTATGACTTCGATGCAGGTTCAATTGATAATTGTTCAGCTGTAACATTTAAAATTTTTCCAAAAGAATTGGATTGCAATACTCCAAATCCGGTTGATGTGACCTTGTACGTAACAGATAAAAGTGGAAATACCGATACTGCACACACAACAGTCTCAATTAAGTATCCAATACCACCAAAAGCTATGGTGTGCAAAGATAAGGTAATTGTAGGAGTGGATGGAGATGAGGAAATCAAGATTACTGCTGATATGATTTTAGAAGGGAAAATGTCTTGCCCTAGTTTATATATGATTAACTTGTATGATAGTAATAATAGCACATCTCCCCAAAATGATAACTTAATAGACAATTCTGATATAGGCAATATTTATGCCTGCAAGGTCACTCATCCGGATAATATAAACTATTGTTGGTCGGAGATTATCGTAGAAGGAGCTAATTCGATAGATGCATGTGTTACAACCCCGGCAGGGATAACAGTCAGGGATGTGGAAATGCAGGAAGGAATAACCACTGATGAATCAGGATGCGTTGGTTTGGATAACTTAGTGAACGGCACAGTGATTAAACCCTTCAAAAAGGCGAAAGATGCATCCGGTTTAGATATATTAGATTTAGTTTTGATCCAAAAATATTTACTCGGCATCACACAAATCACTCCTTATCAAAGGATTGCGGCAGACTATAATAATAGCGGATCAATTTCAACTACAGATATATTAGGATTGCAGAAATACTTGCTTAGATTAGTTGAACCTAAATCATGGTATTTTATCGATAAATCATATCATTTTGCAAATAATAGTGTTTTTAATTATCCTAATTCAATAAAATATCCTTCCGAATCCGGAAGCTATGATTTCGTCGCCCTTAAAAGGGGAGATGTCAATTTTGATTACGGTAAGCATTTTACTTATCCTACTAAAGACATGTACATTGAAGATGAAATATTGTATAAAAATGAACCCTTAAATGTTTCAGTTAAAAACACAAATAGTATTGACAAGTTTGAAGCCTTGCAATACACAATAAAGTACAATCCTGATTCGATTGAAGTAGTTTCAATAACTAGTGATATCAGTAATATTTCTCAGATAAAGAATTCAGAGAAAGGAATATTGAAAGTGATAGTTGGATTGAACTCATTTGATAATTTACCCTCTGATTCAAAGCTATTTACTATAAAAATAATCCCAAAGGAAAATTGTGTCCTACATGAGGTAATGAGGCTTGATCAAAAAAATAATTTTCTTGCATTTGATAATCATGATATTTTATATAAGGTAGAATCCAATTGGAAAAACTGGATTACCGTCAGCTCAAAAGATATTATTTCAGATAATGACATTCAACTTTATCCACAGCCGGCAAAAGATTTTGTGTATGTTAAAATCAAGGATAGTACAAATAAAGACTATACAATTAAGGTTATGAATCTAGTCGGACAAGAATTAATAAATCAAAAGCTAATGAATAACAGAATAGGTGTATCCCATTTACAAACAGGTCTATTTTTGATTTGTTTTTATGATGATTCCGGCAAAATAGCTGTAAAAAAACTCGTCATCAATAGATAAATAATTAAAGTCTAACCAATTATTTGTAATACAGTTTACGAGTCATGGAATAAAATCCATGGCTCATTTTTTATTTTCCAAGGATTCGTTCAACCTTTTTTTTACCTATACGTTATAAGTTTATTGCATTACTAACAATTTGATAATAATATGAGTAACAATAAAAAAATAGCATTAATAATACTTGATGGATGGGGTAAAGGGCCAAACCCTGATATAGATGCATTGAAAGAAGCCAATACCCCATTTATGGATAATGCAATGACAGTTTATCCCAATTCAGAATTGATCACATATGGTGAAAGTGTCGGTCTACCTAAGGGACAAATGGGTAATTCCGAGGTAGGACATATGAATATTGGAGCAGGGCGGATTGTGTATCAAGATTTGGTGAAAATAAATAAAGCTATTGAAAATAGTGAACTGGAATCAAATAAGGAAATTCTAAATCTTATTGATTACTCAAAAGAAAATGATAAACCAATTCATTTGATGGGATTGCTATCTGATGGAGGAATCCATTCTCATATTAATCACTTAGAAGCATTGATTGACATATTTAATTCTCATGGCATAAAAGTTTTTATCCATGCCTTCATGGATGGTAGAGATACAGATCCAAAGAGCGGAAAGGAATTTATTAAAAAATTGATGCATTTTATTGATGGAATGCCTAATGCTAAAATAGCAACTATTTCAGGAAGATTTTATGCCATGGACAGAGACAAAAGGTGGGATCGAATAAAAGAGGCCTATGATGCAATGGTTTTAGCAAAAGGAGACGAGGCTAGAAATCCATTATTTGCTATTAATAATTCATACAGAGAAGGTGTGACAGATGAATTTATAAAACCAATAGTAATGGTAGATGGAAGTGGTGATCCAATTGGAAGTGTAGAAAAAGGTGATGCTGTTTTATTTTTCAATTTTAGGTCAGATCGACCCCGCGAACTCACTACTGTACTCAGCCAAAAAGATTTGCCGGAACACCATATGAAAAAACTGGATTTGTATTTTGCTACAATGACTACTTATGACGATAATTTTGAGGGTATTCATGTGCTTTTTACAAAAGATAACTTAAAAAATACGATTGGAGAAGTAATTTCAAAAGCAGGAAAAAAGCAAGTAAGAATAGCTGAAACTGAAAAATATGCCCATGTGACATTTTTCTTTTCCGGAGGAAGAGAAGATGAGTTTGATGGAGAAAAAAGAATATTAATTCCTTCTCCGAAAGTATCGACATACGACTTGAAACCTGAGATGAGTGCTAATGAGGTGACGGATGCAATAATTGATGAAATAGATACAAACGAACCTGATATGATTATATTGAATTTTGCCAATGGAGATATGGTAGGTCACACCGGGATATTTGAAGCCGCAAAAGTAGCAGCAGAGACCGTAGATAAAAGTCTTAACAGACTAGTTAAAACTGCACTTAAACACGAATACATATTATTGATTACAGCAGATCACGGAAATGCAGATTATATGATAAATCCTGATGGCACTCCTAATACTGCACACTCTATGAGTCCTGTTCCTTTTATTTTTATCTCAAAAGAAGCAAAAGATTATAGTATAAAAAACGGGAAACTGGCTGATATTGCTCCAACAATGCTGTCATTGATGCAAATGGATATACCAAAAGAAATGACAGGGGAAATATTGATTAAAAAAACTTTGTCCACAAATAGAATAAGCTAAAACCCGTCAAGAAAATAATACCGGTTATACTCAAAATATGCATTAATAAACCCGGCCTTGCATCCGAAGGGAAGTCTTCGGCTGTTACCAAACGATAATTAATAAATGCAATGATAGGAGCGACTAAAAACGAAAGTGTGGTCGCAATATCTATCAGCAATTTAAATCCCCTCGGATTGCCTGAAAATAACCAAATAACCATAAATCCTCCTATACCGGTAATAAATAATGCTGTTAGGTAAGGCTTTTTATTTTGATGAACATCAGATTCTTTTAAAAATATTAGCTCACCTACCCTTTCAAGAGATCTTGCATATCCGTCAAAAAGTCCTATGGATGTACCAAACATAATCGAAAATCCGGAAGCTGCAATAATCCAATAACTCCAATCTCCCATTGTATCAGTATATAGACTTATTACTTTGCTTGCAAAAGAAGCACTTCCATTAGGCATCTCCTTGCCTGTACCAAACATTAAATATGCACCCAAAGTAACAAAACAAATGGAAAGAAAAGCAGAAATCCAATATCCAAGATTAAATTCTCTTAAAGTTTCCTTTAGAGTTGGTTTGTATCCTGAAGTCTTGATTCTTTCGAGAGTCCATAAACTATTCCAAGTGGATAAATCCACTGCAGTAGGCATCCATCCCATCAATGCTATCAAAAAAGTGATATTGGCAGTATCCCAAATATCTGGAGGAACTATTGAAGATATATTAGCTGAAGGACCTCTGTAAAGTGCAATAAAAAAAGCCATCAAAGTAGAAAAAAACAAAACTATTCCTACTACCTTTATCATCGAGTCCAAAATCTCAAATTTACCGATAGACAAAATACCTAAAGTTACAACAAATAGAAGAATAACCGGGAGTATTTTTATATTAGATAAGGAGGAAAGCCCAAAAAGATTGTCCATAAATCCAGCGGTTACCGCACCTACAGCAGCCGTGACAAAAAACATAGTCCCAATTGTTATTAAAAAATATAAATACAACATCCAATTACCTATCTTCTTGTACCCATCAATCAAACTAGTGCCTGTAGTATTTGCATACCTAGAACCATATTCAAAAAATGGAAACTTTAAAATATTTGCTAATGCGATTGCCCATAATAAAGTGAAACCATAGCCTGCTCCGGCTCTAGTAGATTGTACTAAGTGAGACACCCCGATTGCAGTAGAAGCAAATAATATCCCGGGACCTAAAGTTTTAAGAAAGTTTTTCATCCCGTAAAAGTAAAAATTTGTCTTTGAAAAACAAAAATAAAGTTAATACATGAGCATTATTCGCCCATAATTCGTGAATTAGTGGCATGTATCTCTTAGTATTTGTCACTAATACACTAAATAAATTCTTATTATTTCATGTGTATTATTCGCCCATAATTCGTGAATTCGTGGCATTTATCTCTTAGTATTTGCCACTAATGCACTAATTAAAACCTTATTATACCATGTGTATTATTCGCCCATAATTCGTGAATTCGTGGCGTATATCTCTTATTATTTGCCACTAATGCACTAATTAAATTCTTATTATTTCATGCGTATTATTCGCCCATAATTCGTGAATTCGTGACATGTATCTCTTATTATTTGCCACTAATGCACTAATTAAATTCTTATTATTTCATGCGTATTATTCGCCCATAATTCGTGAATTAGTGACATGTATCTCTTATTATTTGCCACTAATGCACTAATTAAATTCTTGTTATTTCATGCGTATTATTTGCCCATTATTCGTGAATTCGTGGCAAAATTTCATTTTTTTTAGTCACTAATACATAAAGTGCCAATTATTTTCAGTATTTTCACTTTTAAAATAATTTA
>JALSPK010000026.1 GCA_026986005.1 Saprospiraceae bacterium | reverse complement strand
TCTCTAATTCTATATGAACTTAAATGTACTATATGATTTTTATTTTCTCACCATATAGGGCATATAGGACATATAGGATTTTTTATCTCTAATTCTATATGAACTTAAATGTACTATATGGTTTTTATTTTTTCTCACCATATAGGGCATATAGGACATATAGGATTTTTTATATTCTAATTCTATATGAACTTAAATGTACTATATGCTTTTTATTTTCTCACCATATAAGGCATATAGGGCATATAGGATTTTTTATCTCTTGTTCTATATGAACTTAAATGTACTATATGGTTTTTATTTTTTCTCACCATATAAGGCATATAGGACATATAGGATTTTTTATCTCTTGTTCTATATGAACTTAAATGTACTATATGCTTTTTTATTTTTTCTCACCATATAAGGCATATAGGGCATATAGGATTTTTTATCTCTTGTTCTATATGAACTTAAATGTACTATATGGTTTTTTATTTTCTCACCATATAAGGCATATAGGGCATATAGGATTTTTTATCTCTAATTCTATATGAACTTATGGTTTTATGTCATTATAAGCATTATCAAAGGGATATAGGTACTTTTACTATATGTTTATTTTCAATTATCAATACTTTTATTTCTTTTTTCAATAAATAATTACATCTTTCATTTATACTTGTTAGTCCTAGTTTTGTACCCTTAGAGTTTTGAATAGGATTATATGTATTTTCTATTATTAAGTAGTCATCTTGATCATATATTTTTATAGACAATGGATGTTCATCTGTGATTTTATTGTGTTTTACCGCATTTTCAAGTAATATTTGAGAAGCCAAAGGAATGATCTTACTTTCGTTGTTAACAACATCTATTGTGTAGTTTAACGAATCTTCAAACCTGATTTTTAAAAGCTCCAAATACTTTTCTGCAAATTCAATTTCATTTTTGATTGAAGTTAAATCCGATTTTTTATTTTCTAAAATATAACGGTAAATTGAAGACAGGTTTTTCACAAATCTTTTTGCATTTATGGGGTTTTCATCGATTATAGAGTGTAATACGTTTAGGTTGTTAAATAAAAAATGAGGGTCTATTTGATCTTTCAAAGCATTAAATTTTGCCTTTTCATTTTCTGCGTGTAATGATGCTTCATTTAGCTTTGTTGTCTGTAATTCTTTATAAAAATATATAGAATAGAACATCAATAGCATTACAGTAGAAATATATATGGGCAATTTGAATTGATCAAAATTTATTTTTAATAGGTATGAAGCAATCCCTTTTCCGGTAAAATAGAAATACTGAAAGTAGTTTAATAAAACAAATACCCAAAAAGTCAAAATTAAGGCAAATAGCACACCGTAAATCAATCTTTTTAGTGGGTATTTATCCCAAGGTATGAATTTATTTAAATATATTGCTAAATATTTATTAGGCAAATATCCACCGATGGAATACATTATTGAAAAACTTAGATAAATAATAAAATTATGCCTGTTTACTATTCCTACCCATAAAAACAGATATAAAACAAAGAATACCAATACACCTATTGCTATGGATTTTAATAATTCGCGTACAAAATTTATATTTTCTTTCTTTTTAAAATTCATTTCTTTTTATTAAAAAGGCAATATTTTTATTTTTTATCCTTTTTTTTTGCTTTACAGTCATTACTTTTGAGTATTGCCATTGCTTGTTTCTTGCCCCAATCCGGATAATATTTTCCTTTTAGTGTAAAGTTATTAAATTTTTCGATAGAATTGGATATTTCCTCGCAAAAAGGCTGCATATCCTGCTTGAAAAACCTTGCTGCACCCATTCCAAATTGAGCTTTTAAGTAATAGGGTCTAGGATTTGTACTATCCAATACCATTGCTTTTTCATACATCATAATTGTTTTACCTGATAATTTAGCCCCATTTACCATTGGGTCAGAAGCCACATAGGCTGTAAGCAATAATCCCTTTAATGTGTATACTTCGGAATTATCTTTTGATGTAGCCATTGCGCTATCTATTGATATAGAGGCTTTGGATAATATCTGTTCTACTTTAGTTTTGTCTTTTTCGCCAAAAGAACCTGTTATCCCTACCTGGGCAGAATAATAATATGGTAGCCAGTTTGTTTTTTCCGCTTGTGCCACTCTATCAAAAATAGCTATTGCTTTTTCATTTTCGCCTTTGCCCCAATACTCAAAGCCCTTTTGCATTCCTTTATCATACGCCGATTGTGCATTAGCAAAAACCGTAACGGTCATTATTATTAATACTATTAATTTTTTCATTCTATACTTGTTTTATGGGCTATACCCGTTAGTTAATTGATTCGCTACGTTACTAATTTAATGTTTTAATACTTGTTTAATATCCTCATTTACGATTTCAAATGAAGCATCTTCATACGATGCCGGACCAAACATTCCTCTGGCGTTATTGGAAAAAGAGTAACCCTCCTTAGGAATACCGAAAATATAGGTGTCAAATTTCTTATTGCTATTTGCATCGTGAAATGTTGAAATTGCATAAATACCATTTGGGATACTATCAAATACTACGAGAGCAGTATTGCTATCGACAGTAACTTTTATTGATTTGTACCCTTCTTTTAAAAATGTTGCTTTAGAATTGTATAACCCTACATACAAATCACCCGATATTGGATTTATATTGGTTATTTTCACGGTGATCTTGTTTTGTGCATTAAGATAAGTAAAACTTAAAGTTAGGACTAAAACGATTATTTTTCTCATGATTTTTTGTTTTTAATTAAATAATAATTCAAAGATAAAGCTAATCAAATCCCCCATCAAATTGGCATTGATGAACTGTTGTTAAAGGATGCTGAACCGTAATGATTACAGCCGATCCAATTGATTTGCCTTATTATCATCGCTAATTGTCCAGAAAAAGCCTATAAATATTGATCTTGTAACAGGCGGCGTAATAAGCTTACTCCTGTATATACCGTTTGAATCAGGAATTCTAGAATATTGATAGCCATATTCATTTTCAAATCCAAGAATATTGGAAAAGGAAAAGAAAAGTATTTTTTGTTGGGATATAAGATAACTCCATGTCAAACTAAGATTGTGATACGATTTAGTTTTTTCTGTCATAAAACTATTACTATTGGGATTATTGTATGGTCTCGGACTAGAATATGTATAAGTGATACCGGGATAAGATTTAATGTTGCCAATCCAATACTTTGCAACTATAGAAAAATTGTGTTTTGATGCAAATGCAGGTGTAGCTTCAACAGGAAAATTTCTATATAATTTTTTAGAATCCAAATAAGAATAAGACAACCAATATTCTAAAAACTTTAAAGTCTTTTTGTCTTTCCAAAACACGTCTAAACCCCTGGAAAAACCCTTTCCTAAATTGGAAATTGTTTTGAAATCTTGTGATACTAAAATCAAATCATTATACTTTTTATGATAGGCTTCTATTCTTAATATACGACTTTGACTTTTATATGAATAATTCAAAATATATTGATT
Source organism: Saprospiraceae bacterium (assembly GCA_026986005.1). Lineage (GTDB taxonomy): Bacteria > Bacteroidota > Bacteroidia > Chitinophagales > Saprospiraceae > JADJGA01. Next base: position 14,767 of record JALSPK010000026.1, on the reverse strand, counting down.
TGTGTTTTCATATTTTATATTACTGCTAGAGATAAAATTCATATCGGGAAGTTGAAAATATTTCCCTGCTGCAAATGATACTTGACCATATTTTCCAAATCTGTAAGCCAACGAAATTCTAGGTGCAGTATTCCATCTTTCTATAATATCAGCATATTCTGCTCTGAAACCTCCTTTGACCACAAAGTTTTTTGTAAATAAATATTTCATTTCCGTAAAAGCTGCATATTGTTTGCTATTTGAACCACCTTCTAGCATATATGTATTGAAACTCAGATTTTGTCCTATTCTCTCTCCACCTAAACTTAATTTCATTTGATCATTAAAGATATGGGTAAATTTCACTTTTGTGTGATGTCCTTTTAGAAACACATTTTTTTGAGAATCATCTATTTTGTATTTTGACTTATCAAAAATATAGCTAGCTCCTGCAAAAAATATATTTTTATTATTAATGCTTCCTTTGAAAGTATAGTTAATATAGATATTATCATTTTTTATTTGGGAATCCAATTTTTTATTATAATCGACATTATAGTCATTTATGATAGCGTTTGACTTTGTTCCGGCAGCATAAAATTTAAACAATCCTGATTTGAATTGATGTCGATATACCCCCTCTCCGGAAAAAGCTACATAAGGTTTTTTCCACTCATACTTATCAGGAAATAAAGCTTTATAAGGTGCAAGATTTATATAATTGGCAGATATACTAATTGCATCTTTTTCCCATTTTTTAGTTTTTCCAAGACCCAATCCGACAGTCATTATACTGATATCTGTTTTGCTTTGGATGGGAAAATCTGTGGTATTCATCGATAAAACCCCTGAAAGAGCATCTCCGTATTCTGAAGAATATCCCCCCGAACTAAATGCGACCCCCTTGAATAAGAAAGACGAAAATCTTGATCTGGTAGGAGTATTTTGATTTGTTGAAAGATATGGTTTGAATACATGCATACCATCAATATACACCTTGGTTTCTCTTGCATCTCCCCCCCTGACAAACAATCTACCGTCTTCTCCAACAGTTTGTATTCCAGGTAAGGTTTTAATTGCAGAATTTATATCTCCTGCCTCCGCACCGGCTGTCGTGACAACATCTATTGGATTTAAAACAGCTGTTTTTGAATTATCACCTGTTTCAAATGTTCCTGCAGTAATAGTTACAGCATTCAGTTCATTGACTTCGTCCTTTAGTACTATTTTTAAGTTTTTCATTTTAGTTATATCTGACATGATTTTAATCGTTTTGTAAGATACAAAAGAAATAACTAGTGTCTTTTCTTCTTTTTCGTTTGTTTTAAAACTAAAAACTCCATTTATATCGGTAAAACCTCCATCATAAGTGTTTTCAATATAAACATTGGCTCCGGTTATAGCCTTGCCTTTAGAATCTTTGACAATACCGCTTATAATGGTTTGTGAATAAAGAAAATTGCTTGATAATACTATAATAATTAAAAGTAGATTCTTCATGTTTTATATTTTTATTTTTGACAAAAGTATAATATTTTGTTGATATAAAAGAAATAACAAAGATGAGCTGTTGAAAAAGAAGGATGAGGTGTTTATTATTAATATCAGGTGATTTTATCAAGGTTGAAATAAATTTGGTTTTCAAATCTAATGTTTTTGAAAAGAAATACGTTCAACAATATTGCTTTTTTCTTGTTTTATATAGTATCTGTAAGAAAATACATCAATTTTGAAATTAATTGTTTGTGAGCAGATACAATATAAAAACCAACAAATTATTAAATGAATATAGAATTATTGATACCATTAGCGACATTTATTATTATAGCATTTGCCTCTGAGTCAATATCCAAATTCTTTACTAAAATTCATTTGCCTCTTATTAGTGGATTGATATTTACAGGAGTTTTAGTCGGACCATACCTTTTAAAAATAATATCTCACGATTCTCTTCATCAGTTGACTTTTATGCTTGATGTTTCATTGGCATTTATCGCAATGGCAGCTGGTAATGAATTACATTTGGAGGAACTGCAAAACAGTCTTAGGAGTATAAAGTTCAACACTTTTTTTCAATTACTTATGACCTTTATCGTTAGTGCATCTGGGATTTATCTTTTATCGGATTTTATTCCATTTATGAAAGATATGGATGCAAATGTGAAGTTTGCCATTTCAGCGTTATTAGGAACTATTTTTATAGCTAGATCGCCATCATCTGCAATTGCAATAATCAAAGAGATGAGGGCAAAAGGTCCGTTTACCTCTACATCAATTGGTGTTATAGTTTTGATCGATGTGCTTGTCGTAATACTGTTTGCCATTGTTTTTGCCTTATCTCAAAGTATTATTGATCATATTTCTGTTGATGTAATGCTATTGATAATTATAATTCTTGAACTTTTAGCAGCAGCGGTTTTAGCCTTTATAATGGCAAAAATTATGGGATTTGTTTTTTCGATAAAGATACCTCAATTTGTCAAAACCTTTATTATCCTTGCTCTTGGATATTCTTCATTTATAATATCAGAAGACATACTGAAAATCAGTCACTACTATTGGGGAAAAGATTTTTTTATTGAGCCTATTTTGATCGTACTTTTAGCCTCGTTTTACATTACTAATTATACAAAAAACAAACTAGAATTCAGTAATATATTACACAAAAACGGTACGTGGATTTATGTTGTATTTTTTACGCTTACAGGAGCTACATTAAAGCTTAACTTGTTTGTAGAGGTATGGGATATTGCTCTAGTATTATTTGGTATAAGAATAATCGGTCTTATTTTAGGTAGTGTTTTTGGTGGTTTAACCGCTAAAAACCCTCTTAAACACATAAAATATGGCTGGCTTCCTTACTTGACTCAAGCCGGTATTGGGATTGGTCTTGCAACGGAAATATCCGAGAAATATATCGAATGGGGTAATGATGCATTTACTATAATAATTGCAGTAATAGTACTGAGCCAAATAGTAGGGCCTCCATTATTTAAATTGGCAATCTTAAAAGTAGGTGAATCCCATATCAAAGCCCCGGATCAAGAGTTTGCAGGCATAAAAGATCTATTGATTTTTGGTTATGAAACTCAATCTCATGCCATTGCCAGAAATCTTGAACAAAACGGATGGGGCATTAAAATTGCAACATTTCTCCAGCAAAAAGATATTGAACATATAAATGACTTGGATATCATTTGTATTGATCATATCGATTTGGATATATTGAATATGTTGGAAGTGAAAAAAGCTGAAGCGGCATTATTGTTATTATCTGACGATAAAAATTATAGGATTGCTGAATTATTATATGAACATTTTGGCACACGTGAGGTAATCGTTCGTATAAACGATAGGACAAATTACAATAAGTTTAAAGAGTTGGGGTGTTATGTTGTAGATCCATCAAACGCTATGATTAATCTATTAATGCAGTACGTAAAATCACCTCATTCAGCTTCTCTATTACTCGGTGAACTCAAAGGACAAAGTTCTCTCGATATTGAGGTAAGAGATTTAACTGTAGTAGGTGAGTATCTTAGGGATTTACATTTACCGGCAGATGTTATTATTCTTTCTATTGAAAGACGTGGAGAAGTAATCATAACTCACGGTTATACCAAATTGGAATTAGGAGATATAATGACAGTTGTAGGTTCAGAAGAAAGTCTTGAAATGCTTAGTTTAAGGTGTAGTGTAGTCATATAAAAAATATAAAATCAATTATTTATCTTATTTTTAAACAATTATTAAATCTTTTGTTTGTATGGGGTGAATTGTTCTGAATGTATACTAATACCAACCCGCTACCAATATGCTGATTATAAAAAGGGAAGCAAATTGCCTCCCTTTTTTAATTTTAAATATTAATATATTCAATTATTCTTTAATAAACTTCTTACTGAAGCTTCCTTCTTTATTTGCAAAGCCTATAAAATAGATTCCGTTAGGAAGATTGGAAATATCATATCTCAAATTATTCTCTCCTTCTACCAATCTTACATTTTTAGAAAATACTTTTTGTCCCAGCAAAGTGCTAATAGATATGTTACCATTCATATTTTCCTCGGAAATAATACCAAGGTTAATGTTTTTACTTGCTGGATTTGGATAAACTTTGATATTTAATGTGTTATTTACAAAATCAACTACATCTGTACATAGTCCTTGATAATTGAATACATTATTTGGTATATTTTCTAAATCCGTATTTCTAGTAATAATATCATCAAGAGTAGTGAATCTTATCGCTCTTTTTTGATCTTCTGTAAGACCTTCGTCTATCTCAAAGAAGAATCTATCACCATCTCTAATAGCAGAAAATTGTTTTTTCATAACTAAAAGTCCTAAATCTCCAAATAAAGATCCCGGCAAATGATCTTCTGCTAAAAATCCAACCCACGCATCAATTTTATTGACATCTCCGTATACTTCAAAAAGTTTTTGATTTAATTCAATGTCTTTTGTCATTGTAGCAAAACTTACTATTGGTTGAAGACCAAAGTCTTTCCTGATAGTATTATAATCCGGTATACCCCTTTCTCTACCTCTTTGCATATTGATAGCAGCTAAATCCATTCCTCCTGCTTCGGGAGCACCAAAAAGATAATTTCTAACATCATCAACCAATTTTGTATCTAAGCCTTGCGCTCTTTGATGCATCATACCAAGTAAATATGGTTCAATTTTACCCTTAGTTTCGATTTTAATCATTGAAGGATTAAAAAATCCATCTCTTAAGTAAGTGTGACCATTTTCATAAACACTACAGTTGTCATCAAATCTTAAGATTCTTCCGTTAAGAACACTATGCCCATATCTGAAAGATGCAGTTGAAAACAAATTCATTATTTGGGCTTTAACAGCAGGATTGTAGCCCTTGTACTCATCAAGATGAACACCTATAGTTGGTAACCATTCATTGTAAGTGATGTTTTCTTCCTCAGCTATTACTATTCTTCTTGCTTCTTGATATAACCTCTCATCTTCCCACCTTGGATATGTCGCAGCCAATTTATCACATATTCTGTTGTGCTCTCTCATAAATAGAGTGTGAATAGTGGTTAGAAGAGGGTTTTCATTGGCTCTGACATCACCTGCAACAAACCATTTTCCATCAGGGGGCGTTACAGGATGATCCATTGCAGGAGCATTAGGGTCAACAGTTGAATTATAATATCCTGTCACAGTGTTATACGGCAATAAATTGTCCTCTGAAGTCTTTAATTTTCCTCCTTCAAATGTTCTTAGCCATTTTGATCTATCTTCAGTAGAGCCATAGACATTGGATGCATCCAAATAAGCTGTTATTTCATTTTCATATCTTCGCGGATTGCTAGGACTCGTTCCGGATAATTGGTCATACTTAGATCGTATAAGAGGTATAATTGCATTTCCTGTACTATTTGGGTCAAACCATTTATCTCCTTTTGGTACTTTAATTATAAAAGGTTCATTGCCATCAGGGACTAAAGTAATATCATGATCCACAAATTGTCCCCATACAAAGCTAAAATCACTTAATTCCAAATTGTCATAGACATCACCTTCTTGATTGAAAATCGTATTACTGATCAATCTGGGGTTTGGTCTGTCCTGTCCTCCGGGAATAGAAATACCATCTGCAAATCCATTTGAAACAGCAGTAATCAAGTGAGCTCCGGTTGAACCCCAATCCGGATTGTCAAGGTTATTATTCGTTTCAGCTATAGTTCTAATTTCTTTTGGTGAATTTTCTGCAAAAAATACATTTTTAGGAATTGTTGACATTCCTGAAGTTCTTGCTATGACATCACCAAGAGTAGTATTTGTGATTTCTTGTTTCTCTTTAAAAGTAAATTCAGCATCATTCATATAGTAAAACGGATCACCATCTCTTATCCTCATGAATTGATCTACTACGATTGTTTGAATCAATTCTCCAAACATAGAATTGGGTAAATGCTTTTCAGCTAACATTCCTACCCATGAATCTATATTATTGATATCACCATCGTATTGTTCGTATAATTTTTGTACTAATACCGGATCATCGGTTATCTCTGTGAAATCCGTGTAAGGGGTAAGACCGTAATTTTTTCTCATTGTATTGTAATCAGCCAATCCTCTTTCTCTACCTCTTTGCATATTGATTGCTGCCAAATCCATTCCTCCTGCCCCCGGAGGGCCAAAAAGCATATTTCTGAGATCGTCTATCATTTTACAGTCTACATCTTGTTGCATTTGATAACACATTCCTTTTAGAAAACAATCAACTCCTTCACTTTCCCTTATAGCATGTGGTTGAAAAAAAGCTTGCGCTAATCTCATATCTCCTCCAGGCATTGGGCGACCTTGTGCATCCATCCTTACTATTTTACTATTGATTGTTGAATGACCATATCTAAATGCAGAAGCAGAAAAATTGTTAGATATTTGAGGATTTACTTCCGGATTAAAGCCGGTGTATTCCGGTAGTTTTGATCCTGTCATAAACGGTAGCCATTCATTCATACATATCGATTGCTCAATAGCACCAACTATTTTCCTTGCTCTTTGATATATTTGCTCATCTGTCCAATCGGGATGTTTTGCTTTTATCAAATCACATTGCCTATTATGCTCTCGCATAAAGGTAGTATGCATCGAAGTTAAAAGAACATTTTCATTTGCTCTTATATCACCTGCAACAAACCATTTTTCGTCCCCGGGAATCATCGCTTGAAAAGGAGCATTTGGGTCAATTGGTGCATCGTATTCACCAGTTGTAGTATTATATGGAAGCATATTTCCTTTTGATGTTTTTAACTTTCCATCAACAAATTTTCTCAGCCATGTAGCTCTTTCCATATCTGATCCATATACATTGGAAGCATCTAAGAAAGCAGTAATGGCATTTGCAAATTTCCTTGGATTACTTACAGATGTTCCTGTCCCTTCAATAGCTTTTGATCTTAAAATGGGGATTATAGCATGCCCGGAACCATCGGGATCCATCCAAGCATCAAATCTCGGAACTTCAACATTAGCTGTTTCATGATCATCATCTAAAACCAATGTAATATCGTGATCCATGAATTGTCCCCAAACAAAAGTATAGTCACTTAAACCTTTACTGTCATTGATTAGCCCTTCTTGTGCAAAAATCTCATTACTTATTTTTCTAGGATTTTGACGATTAGGAGCAGCAGGAGCTGACATTCCATCTTCATACGCAACATCTGTTAATGTGATTAGGGTATCATTAGTACTTCCCCAAGTTGGGTGATTAGGATTAATACCTTTACATCCAATTGGTCTGTTCTGAGCCAAAACACTACCGGCAGGTAGTATTAAAATAATGGCTAAAATCAAATTTAAAAAGTAATTCTGCTTCATTTTATTATATTTATTTTTTATATCTACACAATTATTCACCACAAAGGAAATAAAATTTTGTTTAATTATACAGAAAATCGAAATTTATTAAATAAAATTTTTCTTATTTTGACAGTTTTTAAATATTAAAATACAATATGTTAATCGTAATTATTTGTTTTTAGTATAAGCTAAAAAGAAAATAGTTTATTGTTATAGATAAAATGAAAATTTATTTTATTTTTGATAAATTTTTAATAAATAAAATAATACATATATGAAAAAAAAAATACTACTATTTGTTGTGCTTATTTCAGTATCAACAACTTCTATGTTTTCGCAAAAAGATAAAGCATATTTTAAAGAGTATGAACCGGGATATTATCAAAACTTTATTTTAAAAGATGTGCGAAATTTTAAAGAAAAAACAAAAACAAACACTAAAAGAAAGTACTTAAAAATGGATCAATCTGATTTGCAACTTCCAAATGATCCATCGTTGTACAAAACTTATTGGACAGAACCTACAACTTCACAGGGTAATACCGGTACATGTTGGGATTTTTCGACGACTTCTTTTTATGAATCTGAAGTTTACAGAATGTATGGTAAACATGTAAAAATATCCGAGATGTATACTGCTTACTGGGAATATGTCGAAAAGGCAAAAAGATTTATTGAAGAAAGAGGAAATAGCAATTTCTCAGAAGGCTCTGAAGGAAATGCTGTAAAGAGAATATACGAGAAATACGGTGCAATACCAAGAAGTTTATATGATGGGCTACAAAATGGAAGAAAATATTACTCTCATGCAGATATGTACAAGGAAATGAACACTTTTTTGAAAAGTTTGAAAAAAAGTAATGCTTGGAATGAAGATTTTGCACTAAATACGATCAAATCTATTTTGAATCATTATATGGGAATACCACCTACTGAATTTGATTTTGATGGTAAGCAATATACTCCAAAATCATTTTTAAAAAATTATTTAAAATTGAATATGGATGATTATATCGATGTATTATCTTATATGCAAGAACCATATTGGGAGAAGGTCGAGTATAAAGTTCCTGATAACTGGTGGCACAGTAAAGATTATTACAATGTGCCTTTGGATGTATTTATGGAGACATGGAATTATGCTATTCAGAACGGATATACCATGAGTATAGGAGGAGATGTATCCGAAGCGGGTTTTAGCCGTAAAACAAACTGTGCAATGATACCCGACTTTGATATTCCTTACGATTATATAAATGATTATGCTAGACAGTTTAGATTTTCAAATAAAACAACAACTGACGATCACGGTATGCATTGTGTGGGTTGGTATAAAGCAAAAGACGGAAAAATGTGGTATTTAGTTAAGGACTCAAGCTCCGGATCTAGAAATCATACCGAAAATGAAGCTTTATTTGGGTATTACTTTTTTAGAGATGATTATGTAAAATTGAAGATGATGGATTTTGCAGTACACAAAGACGCATTAAAAAAATATATCAATAGGTTTAAATAAAGTAAAGATACCAACTACGTCCTAGATACTGAATATAATTCATTGTAGTGATAGCTGTTTTGTATGACAAAATGTTAATATTTTCATAAAATTTGTTGTTTTACCAACGGGATTGCGGATTATTTCGTCTAGGCTAGTGTAGTTTCAAATTTGTCGTGTTATAGTTTATGTCAAATTTGAATAGTGCCTGTCCATAAAGTGCTTAATTTTTGATGACTTTATGGACAGACACTAAATATGCAAAAAGCAAAATTATATATGACTAAAACAAACTGAACACAGTATTATTACAATAATCTTTTAAATTATGAACATAAAAAAAGTATTGATTTTATTTGCTATTGTTTTATCAATAGTTGCCTGCAATAAAGATAATAATGAAAATTCAAAGTTTATTGGTAAGTGGGAAATCGTAAAAGTATCCGGAGGATTATCTGGAAAAGGGTATACTCCATATTTTAAATATTTGTATTTTGTGGATAATGATGCCTGCAAATGGACTAATAAAAATGATAAATTTATTGTGGATGGTACTTATAGTCTTCGTAATAAATCCGGAAAAGATTACATTTCTTTTTATCCAAAAAATGATACCGCTATTTACAACTTTTATTCACATAAATTAGAATATGAATTTCTTTCTAATGATTCATTGTATATGAATCAAGGATGCTGCGACTTATATGATTATATCTTTGTAAAAGTGAAATAAAAATACATATCGGATTATAAAAAATCTTTGTAGATATTGAAGTACTTATGCACACAAAGACATCGCTTCTGAATTTGGTTTTTGCCTGGTTTAACACTTCACATAATTTTTCTATAATAGTGTCTTATGGGTCAGTTATTCTGAATTTAATGCCATTTCCGATTTCTCTATGTTGCCTATACCTTCGTTGACTTAAAAATTAGCTAATTCTGTAACCCTACCCAATAATGTGCTAAATCTCTGTTATTTTTGATTTTTGTCTAGTGAGATCAATAACTGCAGATTGGATTTAAACGGTTTTCCCGTCTTTTTTACCGATATCTCATTAGCTCTTTTGATATTAGATACGGCTTTGTCTTTATTGTCAAGTTTGTAATTCACAAACGCCCACAGATCAAAATATTTTATGTAAACATCTTCATCATTGCCTGAAAATTGAAATTCAAATGCTTTTTCCAATTCTATTAATTGAGTCGTGTCTTTTATTTTGTAGATCAATTGCATAATTTGATTGTAAAACCTTTTGTTTCTAAATATAAGGCTATCTTTCTGCAAATATTTTAATGCTGAAGTTATATATATTTGTTTTAGTTTTAAATCTTCTTTATCTTTCAATACATAAAAGAAATATCTATTTAAATAATATTGTGAAGTGTCGTTATTGAATAATTTGTTAAAATCTTTTTTCTTTTGTTTTATGTTAATGTATTCATCAATATAATCTTTTGAACTTTTCGTGTTAAAATACCGAATAAACAATATTTCATTTATGATTTTGGGCGGAAAAGAATCATAAAACTGTTGTTTGTGTTTTAAAAGATATTTATAATTTTTGTTAACGTCCAGATTCCTTAGGATAATTTCCATATTACTCTTTTTAGACCAGTCTTTATCCAATTTGAGTATTCTTTTTGCGATTTTTTTTGCCTTTTTCTTATATTTATTTTTTAATAATACAATATAGTATTCGTTCAAAAATTGTATGTTCTTTTTATTGAAAATGTAAAGACTATCATATTTTTCCAAATCTGTTTCAGTATTCGGCATTGCATTAAGCCTATCTAAAAACGCTTTTTTATCACTCGCACCTGAAAATCGATAAATTTCATTGCCTTCTTCATCCATAATAATAAAAGTGGGAAATGATTTTATTCTATATCTTGAGAATGTAGCTTTATTTTTTCCTTGCAAAAGCTCTACGCAGATGAATTTGGAAGTCAAAGTATCTTTTACTTCCGAATCGGGAAATATATATTTCTCCATCATCTTGCATGGGCCACACCACACGGCACTAAAATCGACAAAAATAAATTTGTTTTCCTCTTTGGCTCTTTTGCGGGCTTCGCTCAAGCTGTGGATAAAATAATCTTGGGCGATGATATTGTCGGCGCCGGTGATTTTTAGGGAAATCAGTATTACGAGAAATAGTTTTTTCATATTTAAAGTATTTTTTTAACTCCTCTTAGGAATATACTGCGGTATTTTCAGGACAAATATAATGAAAAAGTGATTTGTCATTAAAAATATTAATTCAAATACATGTATTTTGGGACATAATCTTTTCGATCAAAATATTTTTTATCATTTACGATGAATTTTAGATCAAATTTCAAATATTTATTATGTTCATTAGTAGATTTGAATTCGTGTATAATTTTATCCGGAAATTTGACGTATGAGTGAGCTGTATGAATATCATTGAGATTTTCATCACCTTCAATTTTCATATCAAGATTTAGTACTAAATTTACATGTTGTAAAGTTTCATTAATAAAAGGATAATTGATTGTATCTATAGCCTGTATTTTATTCTTTTTAGAAAAATCAAAAAAATAACTTGTTTTTAAATTTATGGAATCCGGAAAATGTTTGTTTAATTTATTAAATTCTATTTTTTCATGAAAAGCATTTAGTATATCTAAAAGTTTTAAAAATCTTTCTATAATCATACTGTCATTTGCTTTACTCAAATCCAATGGGTATATATTTGTTGTCTTAGTTTTAGAGATTAGTATTCGTTCTCTATTTTTATCCAAATCGAAATTTTCAGAACAATAGAATTTATTAATAAGGTCAATACTATCAAAACAAAAATTTATCCGGGGAAAACATATTTTTTCATTTTCTTCAAAAATGGTATCAATTCTTGTCGTATCGCTAATTGGAGAATACCAGCCTTTTTGCGGAGGTTTTTTACGTTCTGAATGCATACTTTCGTTAGTTACTGAACACCCGAAAAGAACTAACACAAATGTAAAAATTCCAAAATACAAATTCAATTTCATCAGTTTATAAGTTTTATTCAAAAAATACTATCTTTTTATTTACTCTCTTAGTGTACCTTAGCTCTTTAGAACTTAATAGCAAAAATGATACTCATTATCGCCACCAAGACACTAAGACAGAAAGTTGCACGAAAATGTCCAACTCGAAACAAGTCATCTTTATTTTACACCATTCTCTCCATTTTTAGAAATTATCAAATATATGCTTTTTGTATAGTACAAACACTTTTATTATTAGCCTCTTATGTTAAATAATTGGACCCGGATTTGATTTCCATTTCTTAAAAAATATTTTGGAAGTATAATATGGAAGTACAGTAATTACAGAATTGACTATTTCCCCATTTGACAAATATAAAGTACATTTATAACTATCAGAATTGGATGATTCTTGATTGTAAGAATCAGCAAATCCATTTATTATTATCAGACTAAAAATATCTATTTCGCTATATTTACCGTATTTGAAAACTTTATGAAGTTGCAAATTATCATTATCAGTAAAATAATCAATTATTAACGAATCCCATTTTGGTATATTATTATAAATTTCAAATTGATATATGATTGAATCTAAGGATATATCCAAATACCTGAAATCATTTTTTATATTATAAACTAAACTTTCCGGCTTGCCTTTCTCTACAACATCAAATAAAACAGAAGCTTCAAAACTATTTTTAGGAAAGGTAAGGAAGTTATCCGATCTTTTATATAAATCAATATATCTATAAAACCCATTGCCATATAATCTTAATGTATCATTGTATTCTTTTATTATCATCTTGTTATTTAAACCAAAATAAATCCTGTTCCCACCATTCTTTGTACAAGAACTCATAATAATACTAAAAGAAATGAAGATAATCAATATACTTTTCATTTTTTACATTTATCATTTGAACAATTAGAATTTAATTTTTTTTAACTATTCCAAACGGCGTTTTTCTTTTTTAATGCTTTCCAGGCTTTTGCATTAAAACTCCCCGATATCCCTAATCAGATTCCCGAATGTACCTCTCTATAATAATACTTTTATCATATAGCAACACATATATCATAGATGCAAGATTAGTGATGATAGTTGGTCGGGAGGGTGATTTTTTTATTTTCTCTCTTAGTGTTCCTTAGACTTAGTGCCTTAGTGGCAAAAACGATAGCCATTATTGCCGCCAAGATACTAAGGCACCAAGTTGCACGAAAAATGTCCAACTCGAAACAAGTCTTCTTTATTTTACATCATTCTCCCCCTTTTCAGAAATTATCAAATATCTGGTTTTTGTATGGGTAAAACACCTTGAAGACTTGGGGGAGAACCTTCAAGGTGGCACTCAGATTTAGTGAATTTACTATTTTTTAAGTAAATCTAATTTCTTGTAAATTTTCTTAATAGGTTTTATATTAGTTTTAATTCTAATGTCATCAAATTTAATGGAGTCCAAATGGCTATTAGGAAAACAAATAATAGCTTTATTTGGGCATGTATGATTATTAAAGGATTTAGTACTTTCAGTATTACAAAAACAATTTAATTCAATAAAAAATAATCCTTTTACCATGTCGAACAAAGGGCAGTGTCCAAAGCCTGTTATAGCCCAATTAAATACAATAAAACCATTTTGCTTGCAAATCTCGAATTTGAAAACATAATCATCTATTTTAGTGTACTTATCATTAATTCTATTAACTAAATATACAATAACATAATATTCATTTCCCTTTTTAAAAATATCGGATAATTGAATTAATGATTTACAATTGTCGTCATCAATATTAGTAGCTATTTCATTTACTTTAAAATTTACTGTTTTAATAGCAAATTGCGATCGTAAATCGTTTAAATTAAGCTTTTCAAACAATCCTTGCCTTTGTCCTAAAACTTTTTCAACATTAAACTTTCTTCCGCTATATTTGAATATAGCTGAATCCGTAAGATCTACAGTTGATATTGCGATGTGTTTATCGTTGATGATATAATTCATGTCTGTATATAGATATCCTGTGATACCACCATCGCATAATATATAGTTGTTGATAATAAAATCATAAATATATATTAGTCTATTATTATCAATTTCAATTTTATTTTGTGATGAAATAGCATTATTCAAGATTAATAAAAAGGATATAAAAATTATTTTTTTCATGGACAGACTGTATTTAGTTTATTAAAAATATCAGAGTTATTATGCTTATAAACGTTATAATTATGGAATTTGTCTACGGCATAATTTGGAGAGTATCCGCATTGCCATAAAATATCTTCTGGAAAGCCATTAAGAACTAATCCAATATAATCATCGTACTCACCTTTTCCTGTAATTTCTATAAGATTGTTAACCATTTCATTTAGATATTTGTCTAACATAAGTTTATGTTGATCTGTTGTTGTATTTGTTCCATATTCTGAAACAACTAATTTTTTAAATACATTCAAATAATTCAATGAATTTTGTGTTTTACCATCAAATCCAAATAAATTCATGCAATCATTGAATATTTTTGCATGTATTAGTTCATGTTGTAATGTTTCAAACATTTCCAATTTATCTTGTCCTCCGCAATTACTTTTATCAATTTCTATATATACAATTCCGTCTTGAATGTCTGTTTTACCAAATATTTTCTTATCGTCAGTGGATAAGTTACCTGCTCTGATATCAATTACATTTTTCCAATCATTTGGATCTTCAAAACTTTTGAATAAATCACAGACAAATGTTGTAATTAATCCTTTTCCCCCCTGCATATTTTCCCATATACAAGCCAACTCAGGACAAGTCGTTTTTAAAGTAGGAGATGTATTTATCTTTGTTCCACTATCCCCGATATCTTTCATCAGATCCTCGATAGTACCGAGCTATAATAATACTTTTATCATATAGCAACACATATATCTTAGATGCAAAATTAGTGGTGATAGTTGGTCGGGAGAGT
>JALSPK010000025.1 GCA_026986005.1 Saprospiraceae bacterium | reverse complement strand
TTTATCAGGATTTAAGACAACGTCCTTAATTTCTTCTGAAGATAAAGCAAGTGATTCTGCAAGATCTTGCATATATTTATTTTCTCTAAGATCAAATTTTTCATCAACTTTTAAAAGATTGTAAATAAGAGAAAAAATCGCTTTGTTTCTGTCAGACATCTTTATATTTTGGTATTTTATGCAGCAAATATAAAAAAAATTATCTGTTGCTTGTATGAAAACTTAGCAAATTTAATCAGCTGACTTCTTAAAACCAAATTTTGAAAAATATGAACTTCTATTGTTATTTTTTTGATTGTTTATCGCAGAATCCTGCTTGCTAGTGATTCTATAAAGGTAATATTTTTCTTTAATAATTATTAATTTAGTTGCTTTTCTTTAAGTTTAAAGACTAACATCGTTGATTTGTTGATATGATTTATGTTTTTAAAATTATAGCGCTTTATAGACAGATACGAACTAGTATTAAAATATTTTCGTAGTAAATTGATTTTTTAATTTTCCATTTTTGTCAGGATTCAAAAAAACAAAAAAATAATTAGAATGACAGACACTATTTGATAATGATTTTTTGAGCTATTAAGGTGTTGTTTTTTGAATCTATAACAATATAATAAATGGAAGGCAATAAATAATCACTAGCTTTTATTTTAAATATATTTTCCCCTTTTTCTATTTTTCCTGAATAGATATTTATAACTTTTTTCCCGTTAATATTGTATAAATCTACTTTTGTATCAGGAATATTGTTTTGTGAAAATAGTTTGATTATTCCAGTCTTATTAATCACAGTTGGATAAATGGAAATACTATTTTTACTTATAAAATTATCCTGTATTCCACTTGTGTTTTCTTCGGATACTTCATTGTCTATATTAGAATTTACTACAAAGTATCTGGCACCTTCTTTTTTCCATATTATTGTTGCTATTTCCAGATTTTGCGGTTTGTAATCATCAAGATCAACTTCTATATGACCCTTATAAATCATATTTTCCGCTACAGTTCCTTTAGCGAGTAAGTTTCCAAATGAATTCCCTGATAATTCTTTTCGTAAAATATTTTTATGTTGAGCATTTTGCCCTCTTGAAGCCTGAAAACCGATGACTAATTTTTCAATAAGGTATATCCCGATATAATATTCACCGGAAACTGATTGATAGAATTTAGTAGAATAATCCACATATAATTTATTATTGTTATAAGTAGCTTTAATTCCTGTTTGAGCAAGAGGAGATTCCTGAATTTTATTGTTTATTTGTGTAGAAAAAGAATTTCTTTTATTCTGGCTGTTACCGGAACTAACATTTTGATCTATGCCATCCAGATAAAATATAGGTTGCCCTGATGCATTGAAGTTTTTTGCAATATCAATCGAGACATTGTTTTTAAAATCGCCACTGTAATGGGCGGCAAATATAATCGATTTTTGATAGTTGTCTTCGTAAAGATTTTCAAAAAAATCCCATCCCCAAGTACCACAAAATGGACACCAGCTTGCAGTTACTTTGACAATTACCGGAACCTGAGTATTTGGGACTTCAATATTTTGAGCATTTGTATTTACTAATAAAATAAAAATAAATGTGAGTATTGATATTACTTTTTTCATAAAATAAAATTTTAAATACTAAAAAATACTAATTCAGAATTATAGTCGATCTTTATTGGATATCCTTACAAAATTTATTTGTATTTACTATTTGATTTGATACCAAACTGCTACCATTATTCTGATTATAGTTATATATGACATGTTTCGGAATTGGGAAAATAACAAATATACAACAATAAAGTTTTAGGGATTAATAATAGGGTTGCTAATTTGATGTGTTTTACGAAATTTAAAAAGAAATTATTTATTTACACATCCAAACATGCGAGTCTATAAAACATATATCTCTTTGGATTCAATATTTATGAATAAAATATTAGATGTAAGTAAATTGTATATTTTACGACAATTCCATTAATTATATTTAAGCAAATGCTAAAACAACAGTTTACGATACAACATATCCCTGTATTTAAGTGTTTGCTAAAATAAATGGAAATATAATGAAAGTAAATGTATGTATAAGAGCTTTTGCAGATATTAAACAGATCAACAGTTGCAAAATCAAACTGGAGTCAAAAAAACAAGTTATTTCAAATATCTCGGGAATATTGGGGTTGGCAGGAAATGAAGTGAGATTTAAAATACTCTATTTGTTGTATGAGGAAAACAACTTGTGTGTTTGCGATCTCAGTGATATCTTAAATATGAATATTTCTGCAATATCTCAGCACCTTAGAAAATTGAAAGACGGTAATATTGTGGATGTGCGTAAAGAGGGTCAAACATATTTTTATTACTTAAAAGAAGATTCCCTGTTATTATTGAAGCCATTTTTTGAATTTATCTATTCTGAAAATAAAAATTTTAAATCTGTTACATTATGAAAAAAAAATTAAATAAAGCTTTGATTGGCTCCGGAGTTATTAGTGCAATTGCTGCATCCTTATGTTGTATAACACCGGTGTTGGCATTGATCGCAGGTGCCG
This sequence comes from Saprospiraceae bacterium, assembly GCA_026986005.1. GTDB lineage: Bacteria > Bacteroidota > Bacteroidia > Chitinophagales > Saprospiraceae > JADJGA01. The sequence goes on along the minus strand of JALSPK010000025.1, from coordinate 2,490 downwards.
GTGGCATTGCATCATCATTCTCATGGCTGGAACCCCTACGTCCTTATTTAATCGGTTTAACCGTATTGGTACTTGGGTTTGCATGGTATCAAAAACTCAAGCCTGTAAAAGAAGAAGGTATTCAGTGTGCTTGTGAAGATGAAGAAAAACCTTCGTTTTGGCAGTCTAAGAAGTTCCTAGGTATAGTTACTGTTTTTGCTGCAATTATGCTGGCATTTCCTTATTATTCCTCAGCATTTTATTCGAATAATAAAAAAGAAGTGATTATTGTTAATGCTCGGGATATTCAGACAATTCAATTAGATATTGAAGGAATGACCTGTAAAGCATGTGACAGCCATGTAACTCACGGAGCTCAAGAAGTTGATGGTGTGATTGAGGCAAAAGCGGATTACAAAACAGGAAAGGCAGAGGTTAAATATGACATATCAAGAACTTCAGAGGAAGAGATTATAAAATCAATAAATAAAACCGGATATAAGGTTTTACCTAAATAAATAATATAGTATGGAATATATGGAATTTAAGATAAAAGGAATGACTTGTGAGCATTGTGCGACGGCAATATCAAAGAGATTTGAAGGAAAAGAAAGTATTGTTTCAACAAATATTAGCTATCCCGATGGTTCAGGTAAATTTGAGTTTGATCCGGATTTTATTACAAAAGAAGAAATTGCCGGTATTATCAATAGTACAGGGCACTACAAAGTCGTCGGAGAAATACGGTTAAAGAGTAAAGATTCCAACCGCTTCGATCTTATTATTATAGGAGGGGGATCTGCTGCATTTTCAGCTGCTATCAAAGCGGAAAGTCTTGGATTAAAAACATTGATGGTAAATGGAGGATTGGAATTCGGTGGAACCTGTGTAAATGTTGGTTGTGTGCCTTCAAAAAATCTTATTCGTGCAGGCGAAGCTGCTTATCATGCCACACACTCCAATTTTGCCGGTATAAAACCTAAAGGTGTGGATATTGATTTTGCCCAAATCATAAAAGATAAAAAGAAATTAGTTTCTATTCTTCAGGAAAAAAAGTATATGGATGTTGTAAGTGATTTTAAAAATCTGACTCTTCTTAAAGGTTGGGCTGAATTTAAAGATGAAAAAACCATAATTGTAAATGGTAGACAACAATTTCAAGCATCCAAATTTCTTATAGCTACCGGTGCCAGTACAAATATCCCTGACATAGAAGGTTTGAATAAAGTAGATTACCTTACAAATATAAGTTTGTTCAATCTGGAGACTCAACCCGAATCAATGATTGTTTTAGGAGGAGGATATATTGCCCTGGAAATAGCTCAGGCATATCATAGATTAGGTACAGATGTTACTCTTCTTCAAAGATCCTCTCACATTCTTTCCAATCAAACACCGGATATTGCTCAAGAGCTCACAAGAAATCTTACAAATGAAGGTTTGAATATATATACAAGTCTTGATTTTATTGAAGTAGGAGAAAAAAACGGAAAAATATATGTAATAGCTAAACAAAATGGATTAAGAAAAATTTTTGAAGCTGATAAAATAGTGGTTACTACCGGCACTTTACCAAATACAAATAATCTTGGATTAAAGAATATAGGATTGGAAGTAAATACTGACGGACATATCAAAGTGAATGAAAAAATGGAAACGAATTTGGAGCATATTTTTGCAGCTGGAGATGTAGTCAATACACCGGCGTATGTATATACAGCGGCGATGGAGGGGAAAGTTGCAGTTGAAAATGCATTTACGGACTCAATAAAAAATGTAGATTATTCTTCACTCCCATGGGTTATTTTCACAGATCCACAAGTTGCAGGTACAGGGATTGACGAAGATCAGGCAGCAATTCAAAATATACCTTTTGAAGTTTCTAAAATAGAATTAAAAGATGTTCCCAGATCAATTGCTGCAAATGATACAAGAGGATTCATCAAATTGATTAGGAATAAGGACACGGATAAACTCATAGGTGCCAGAATTGTGGCACCTGAAGGTGGTGAACTCATTCAGCAATTGAGTATGGCAATTAAATACGGGATTACAATTGGGGATTTGGCAGACAACCTTTATCCGTATTTAACTCTTGGGGAAGGGATAAAACTTGCGGCGATTACCTTTGGAAAAGATGTTTCAAAATTGAGTTGTTGTGCAAGTTAAAATTAAATATTAATTTCAGGATGGCTTAACCTTACAAAACAAAAAACCTCATAAGTATATGAAAATAAGAATAGTAACGGATCTTATGTGATTTTGTGTTCGGTTCTTCTTATTATCTCATTTTGTAAATCTTCTGTAAGGTCATTAAAATAATCGGAATATCCTGCTACACGTACAATAAGATCTCTGTATAATTCAGGATTTTTTTGTGCATGGCGCAATGTATCTGCATTTACAACATTAAACTGAATATGATGACCATCCAGTCTGAAGTATGAACGGATTAATGCTGTCAGTTTATCATAAGCGTTTTCATATTCAAAAAAAGAAGGTGCAAATTTT
>JALSPK010000024.1 GCA_026986005.1 Saprospiraceae bacterium | reverse complement strand
TTCATCATCAATTAAATAATATATGCTCGGGGAATTGCACCCCTTGTTTTGATTTTACCCGATAACCTACTGATATGATGACATCTAAATTATAATGTTCCACTTGATAGGTTTTTCCATCAGTGGCAGTTGTCGCAAATTTTGCGACAACTGAAAACTCTTGTAATTCCTCCTTTAGTGCATTATTAATGTGCTTTCCAATGGTTTTTACATCTCTATTAAACAAAGTAGCTATTTGCTGTCTGTTGAGCCAAACGGTTTCCTGTTTAATTAAAACATCCACTCTAACAGAAGATGCATTGTCCTGATATATGACTAATTCACTATTCATAAGCTGCTAATCCTGCTATTTCACGCCCTTGGGCTTGTTTTTTTAATAGGGGTACCAAGTCGTCCATCAATGCCAATTCTTTTTTACTACGGTCTTTCCAGCCTAAATCTAGTGGAGCGAGTAAGTCGCTTAATTGTTCGCCATCAAAAATCATTCGGTCCAGGATTCTATCTACAAAAGCCCTTAAACTATCGGATTCTAAGCCATATTTTTGGGCAATTGCGTTTACTTTCTGGGTGAATTTTTGGTTTTTAAAACTTTGGTAGCCCTCTCTTATTTGTTTTTCGGTCAATCCTTTGCCCATTTCCAGAGATTTGATATAATCAATAATATCTTCCCGTTCGTCCATTAAATTGGCACTGGAGCTCAATAGATTGATCAATTGCAATCTGGTCATCTTCTGTTTGGAAGCTTTGTTTTGGGTATAATTGGCAATCAGGCCCATAATATAATCGTAATCAATAATGGCAGAAGAAAAGAGTACAAATTCAAAATCGAGTTGTTGTACTTCCGGTGGGGTGTTGCCCTTGTCTTGTTGGGCTTTTAAGCGTTTGGCGGTATCCAAATATACCGATTTAAAGGAGCGCAAATCATCTTCCGGAATTAATGCTTCAATGGTTTCGGTTTGTTCTTCATTTAGGTCGGTATATTGGTCTAATTGTGTTTTTAAGCGCTGTACTTCTTTGAAACTATTTATAAATTCGGCACGAGCTTCATCACCTTTCAGATTATTGACCTGTTCGGGAGTACATTCCAATCCATGAGCTTCCATAAACTGTTCTAAATTGGTAACGGCATTTTTGTATTTTTCGATGACTTTAGGAGCAGAATCCACCAACCATATTTCTTTAGGATTATCTACTTTGGCACCGGAGAATAAGGCAATGGCTTCATTAACGGAATCTTCTTGCCCACGGAAATCTAAAATATTGCCATAAGGTTTGGTATCGTTCAATACACGGTTGGTACGAGAAAAGGCTTGTATTAATCCGTGATATTTCAGGTTTTTATCTACATACAAGGTGTTGAGGTATTTAGAGTCAAACCCTGTGAGCAACATATCAACCACAATCATAACATCTATTTTATTTTTATGTGGATAGTCTGTATTGGTGTATTTTTGGTCTTTAATACGTTGCTGTACATCTTGGTAGTACAAATCAAAATTGTTTATATCATGGTTTGTGCCGTACTGTAAGTTGTAGTCATTAATGATGGTTTTCAAAGATTTTTTCTTTTTGTTAGGCTCTATTTGGTTATCCACTTTTTCCTGAGGCAAGTCTTCCTGTAGCTGTTTTACATCTTTGTTGCCTTCTGCAGGAGGGGTGAAAACACAAGCGATATTTAAAGGGCGATAGTCTTCATCGGTAGCTGCTAATTCTTCTTGTCTTTGTTTCAGTAATCCATAGTAATCAATGGCATCATTGATGGAAGATGTAGCGAATAAAGCATTGAACCTCCTATGGTGAGTAGCTTTATCGTGTTTTGACACAATGGCATCAATAACGGCTAGCTTATGGCTAAGCTCCGCTGTATTGGGATTGCCTTCTATTTTAAAATAGTCGATATGAAAACGCAATACATTTCTATCATCAATAGCATTGGTAATAGTGTAGGAATGCAATTCTTTTTGAAAAACATCTTGAGTTGTTTTGTAGGAAGCTTGTTGTCCTTCAATGGTTTTGTAAGTGGCATTTTGTTCAAAAATAGGTGTGCCGGTAAAACCAAATAGTTGTGCATTTGGAAAAAACTCTTTGATGGCTTTATGGTTTTCACCAAATTGGGAGCGGTGACATTCGTCAAAAATAAATACCACTCGTTTGTCACTTAACGGCGCTAAGCGCTCTTTATAAGTAGGAATACCTTTTTCAATTTTCTTTTTGTTTTGCTTACCACTTTCGTCCAATGCCAATCCGAGTTTTTGAATAGTCGTAACGATAACTTTATCGGCGTAATCGGTAGAAAGCATTCGTTTGATTAAGGTTTCGGTATTGGTGTTTTCTTCCACACAGTTCTCCTGAAACTTATTAAACTCCTGACGTGTTTGTCGATCCAGATCTTTTCTGTCCACCACAAACAGGCATTTTTCAATATCGGGATTATCTTTTAATAGTGTGGATGCTTTGAAAGAAGTTAAAGTTTTGCCGCTTCCTGTCGTATGCCATATATAGCCGTTTCCTCTGTTTTGATGAATACAATCTACAATGGCTTTAACGGCATACACCTGATAAGGTCGCATCACTAATATTTTTTGCTCGCTTGCCACCAAAACCATATAACGGCTGATCATTTTACCCAGAGTACATTTGGCTAAAAACATTTCGGTAAAGTCGTCTAAATGGGTGATTTTTTTATTATTCTCATCAGCTAATTTATAAACTGGCAAAAATTGCTCATCTGCATTAAATGCGAAGTGTTTATTGTTATTGTTTGAAAAATAAAGGGTGTTTGTTTTGTTGCTTACGATAAATAATTGCATGAAACAAAGCAGAGAATTAGTGTAACCGTTTCCCGGGTCATTTTTGTAATCTACAATTTGTTGCATGGCTTTGTTGGGACTTACTTGCAATGCTTTTAGTTCAATTTGTACTAAGGGAAGACCGTTAATCAATAAAATAACATCATATCTGTGATGGCTGTTTGCCGTATTGATTCGCAATTGATTGATGACTTCGAAATCATTTTTACACCAGTCTTTGATATTTACAAGGGTGTATTGTAATGGTGTCCCATCTTCCCGGGTGAAGGTATTTCGTGCCCTGAGCCTTTTTGAAGCACCAAAAACATCCGGGTCAATAATTTCTTCCCGCAAACGATTAAATTCAGCATCCGTTAAATGAACCCTGTTCAAAGCGTCAAACTTTGCTCTAAAGTTTTGTTCAAGCGCATTTTTATCACGAATATCTTTGCGATAGGTGTATTTGAGGTCTTTTAACCTTTCTATTAGTTGTTTTTCTATTTGACTTTCTTTTGTCATTCGCTTTCTTTAATCAAATCATTCCGTGTATATTTTCGCAATATCGCATAATGTTTCTAAACTTGGTAGTCTTCTATTTTGTGCATTAGAATTTACCATATTGCAATTCTTGTCCAATTATTCAGTTAGTCATTTTGTTTAATTCCTATTGTTTCAGTCCGCAAAATAGGAATAATTTTTCAATATCTCATTAAATGAGTGTTAGAATAATTGATCGGTTTGCGTGAAGGTTTATTTTGCTTACACCAAACTAGGATTTAAAGAGTTAAATTTCAAAAAACAGTTCTTTTCTCCTCTTTGCAAACTATAGAGTGCTTGATTTTTGAAAAACAAAGATTTTTCATTTTCTTTCCGAGGTCAATACCTATAATAATCGGGTTTAAAAGGCCCCTTAACAGGGACATCTATGTATTTTGCTTGTGTTTCGGATAGCTCTTCTAGTTCGACACCCAATTTGGCAAGATGTAGCTTTGCTACTTTTTCGTCCAGATGTTTTGGTAGCACATAAACCTTATTTTGATATTTTTCAGGACTATTGAATAATTCCAATTGAGCCAATACTTGATTGGTGAATGAATTAGACATTACAAATGATGGGTGTCCTGTAGCGCAACCAAGATTTACTAATCTGCCTTCTGCTAATACAATTATATCTTTTCCCTCAATATTGTATTTATCTACCTGAGGTTTTATATTTACCTTTGTGTGTCCATAATTTTTGTTAAGCCATGCCATATTGATTTCGTTGTCAAAATGACCAATATTACATACAATTGTTTTGTCTTTCATTACTTTGAAGTGTTCTGCGTCGATTATATTCAAATTGCCGGTAGCAGTCACTACTATGTCGGCTTCAGCTATTGCATTGGACATTTTTCTGACCTCAAAACCTTCCATTGCAGCTTGAAGAGCACAAATGGGATCAATCTCGGTAACTATTACCCTGCATTGTGAGTTTTTAAAAGCAGCAGCAGTACCCTTACCGACATCACCATATCCTCCAACTACAACGACTTTGCCTGCCAACATCAAATCTGTAGCTCTGCGTATAGCATCAACAGCAGATTCACGAGTACCATATTTATTATCAAATTTTGATTTAGTTACAGAATCATTTACATTGATAGCAGGTATTGGAAGAGTTCCTTTTTTCTCTCTTTCATACAATCTATGTACACCTGTTGTAGTCTCTTCAGATAATCCTCTAATATCTTTCACCAGTTGCGGAAATCTATCCAAAACCATATTTGTCAGGTCTCCGCCGTCATCAAGAATCAGATTCAAGCTAGCGCCTTCATCAAATGCATCAAGAGTCTGTTCGATACACCAATCAAATTCTTCTTCTGTCATTCCTTTCCAAGCATAAACAGGCACTCCTCTTTCAGCAATGGCCGCTGCTGCCTGATCCTGAGTTGAAAATATATTACATGAAGACCAGGAGACTTCAGCTCCTAGTTCCAAAAGTGTTTCTATTAAAACAGCTGTTTGTATTGTCATATGAAGGCATCCCGCTATCCTAGCTCCTTTAAGTGGTTTATCTGCGCCAAATTCTTCTCTTAATGACATTAGTCCCGGCATTTCAGCCTCGGCAAGTTCTATTTCTTTTCTTCCCCAATCAGCTAAATTTATATCTTTTACTTTGTATGGAAGTTTTCCTTTTTTCAATTTTACTTCGTATTTCTTGATTTCTGTACACATTTTTCTAAATTTTTTGCAAAGGTAATCTTTTTTACCGTAAAATTAAACCGACATGTACAACTCTTCCAATTCTTTCATTCCCAACCTCACTATTTTAGCATTTCCTATTCCTTCCAAGACAATAAAATCAATATTATCACCGAACTTTTTTTTGTCTTTATGCATTGCTTCAATTATTGAGTTCTTTGGGATATGTATATCCGTGGGCAAGCCTGCAAGCTTTAATCCTGTGATAGTATCAATTAAATCCTTTGTAGATAATAGACCGAGTTTATTGGATATTTTCGCAGCTATTACCATTCCTATACTTACTGCAAAACCGTGTTTTATTCCTGTTGTTTTTTCAATTGCGTGACCAAAAGTATGTCCAAAATTTAGTTTTTTCCTTTCGCCTGTCTCTTTTTCATCCTTATTAACAATCTCCACTTTTACTTTAGCCTGATTGTATAAAAAATCATTCGAAACATTCTTTTTGTCAATAAAACCACCGGGATTATTAACAAAATGATAAAATTGTTTATTATTGTTAATCAAAAAGTGTTTCAATGCTTCACCCATCCCACTAATGTACTCATCTTGAGGTAAAGTTCTCAAAAAGGAAGAATCCATTAAAACAAAATCCGGTTGATTAAAAGTTCCGATCATATTTTTAAACCTGTGGTGATTTACTCCGTTTTTACCCCCGATAGAAGCATCAATCATAGCTAATAACGAGGTTGGAATAAAACCAAATCTAATACCTCTCATGAATGTAGATGCAGCAAATCCGGCAACGTCAGTTACCAAGCCTCCGCCAAAACCGATTATAAATGAATTTCTATCAGCCTTGTACTCAGTCAACTGATTGTAAACAGAATCTAAAGTGTCTAAAGTTTTATTCACTTCACCGGGTTTTATGACTATGACTGATTCTTCTTTTAGAAAATCTGAGTACTCATTGGACACATTTTCGTCAGTTATGTATATAGTTTTGGATGGGATATTAACCTTTTGATATATTTCATCGTATTTGCCAATTAATATTTGAGATACTTTATCATTGCTATTTACTGTTAACGTCTTCATAAGATATATTTTGTATTTGCAAAGGTACAAATTATAAATTCTATAGCTTTCATATACTAAAATAAATACTTTTAATAATAGAACACAAAAAGTAAAAAAAATGTACCTTTGCCGGATAATAAAACTTCACAACACTATGAAACAAGTATTATCTTTAATCGTACTTTTAATTACAATTAATATAAATGCTCAAAAAGTAGATATCCCTAAATCTTACTCAAACTTAAGATATGAAGATGGCAAGCTACAATTTCACGATGATATAAAAAATATATGGCTTGATGAAGTGGTCAAAACTCCAAAATATAGCTATTCCAAGTTTTTATCAGAGCCTATTGGGACAGAAACCGGCGTTAGGTTTGATTTTAAAGATACAAGTTTTACCGGAACTATTTATTATGGTTTGATGAAATTTGATAAAATAAAATTTCCACAACCTGTATTTTTCAAAAAAAATGCAAAAATCAAAAAAGGTAAAGCAAAAATCAATATCATTAAAAGATTGTCTGGGAAATATGACTTTCTTAATTGGAATGAAACAGGAAAACTAACATTGGGTTATAGAATTGTAGAAGATGATGGCAAAATCATACATGACGGTAGGGTTAACTTAAAAGGAAAAGGCCCCTTTAAAGTTGATATCACTCTATTGGAAGGGCCGTTTATAACGCTTCAGAAGGATAATAGAGTTTCAATATATTTTAAGACAAATGAAGAAGCGATTTGTAGTGTGGAGGTAGAAAATAAAATATATAAAGACGAGAGGCCTACTACTGACCACTTGATTCATATAATAGGACTTGAACCTTATTCAGAGTATAATTATACGGTTAGATATGGGGATTGGAAAGAAACTTACTCATTCAAAACAGCAAGGCAAAAAGGTTCGAGAAAGCCATTTATTTGGGCATATGCTAGTGATAGTAGAGCAGGTTCCGGAGGTGGAGAAAGAAATATTTATGGTACAAATGCCTATATTGTAAAGAAAATGATGACTCTTGCAAGAGCTAGAAATGCAGAATTTTTCCAATTTACAGGTGATGAAATTAACGGGTACAATATAAGTCCTGATAAGCAAAATCTAGAGTACAGCAATTTCAAACACGCAATAGAATATTTTGCAAGATTCTCCCCGGTAAATGTTGCGATGGGCAATCATGAAGTAATCATGCGTTCATTTCCTAAATGGATATCAATGGATAGATTCCCGTTTGACAAATGTTCGGCAGAAAAAGTATTTGCTGATAATTTCGTAAATCCATTAAATGGACCGGAGAGTGAAGACGGAGCGTATTATGACCCAAGTAATGGTTCAATCGATTTTCCTTCTTATAAAGAAAATGCATATTTCTATACTTATGGTAATATGGCAATGATAGTTCTCAATTCTAATTATTGGTATGCTCCATCCAGCAAAATCAATGAACATTCAGGTAATTTGCACGGATATGTAATGGACAATCAGTTGAATTGGTTGAAAGAAACCATTGCCAAATTTGAAAAAGATAGTGATATCGACCATATATTTGTAACACTACATACTCCTGCATTTCCTAACGGTGGTCACTCAAAAGATGATATGTGGTATGGTGGAGACAATTCTCAAAGGGCATATGTCGAAGGGAAACCTGTGAAAAAAGGAATAATCGAGAGAAGAGATGAGATTTTGGATATCCTAATCAATCAATCTAAAAAATGTGTAATGATGCTTAATGGAGATGAGCACAATTACAATAGAATGATTATTGATGATACAATGGATATGTATCCTGACAATTGGGATAAACCAAAATTAAAGATATCAAGACCGTTTACACAAATAACTAATGGAGCAGCAGGTGCGCCTTATTATTCTCAAGAAGTATTGCCTTGGAGTGATCATGTAAAAACATTTTCAACACTTAATGCATTGATGTTATTTAAAATTGAGGGCAAAAAAGTTTATCTGGAAGTGGTAAATCCTGATACTTTTGAACTAATTGAAAAGGTCTGCATTAAATAATAAGATTAGTTCAACAAATCTCTTTTTGTACAGTAAGTGGTAAACCAAACCGAGAGTATCCCAAATAGGACTACCATTATTGGCATTACCCATGCTTCTTGTCCATATACTTCTATTGAGTTTGTCATAAATAAATTGTGGTACATCTGAATTATTACAGCTATGAGAGATAAAATAAACAGGGCTTTTGCTGATTTTTTTCTTAGCAATAATGAGATACTACCCAATAAGCCTCCAAATACGGCAATTGCAAAAACTATCTTCGTCCAAAGTGGAAATTTGCCGTACAGTTCTCTTTCATTAGTAGGTAATGATTGTAAAGTTTCTTCTGAAACCATTGTATGCATAAAAAATGACATAACACCCATTATGTTCCACAATAAAATTATGACTGATAAAGCCCAAAACCAAACCGGAATTTTTAAATTTTTAGTATTCATTTTTAAAATTTTTGTATATATAAGAATAATTTCTCAATATTTAATTGAAAAACATAATTATTTGCTTCATCAGATTATTCCTGTCTTTGGAATTAACTATCGTTTCAAAGGGAAATCCTAATACTGCTGACTTGTATTTTCCTTGATATATTACTCCTGCACTAATTCCCGTATCATCATATCTAAAAGCCGTTACTGCATTTTTACCGGTGGGTTCAATTCCATCAGGAGCTTCAACCACATATACTTTTTCAGATAAGGAAGTATTAAATTTCCATCGTCCGGAAAATTCATTTTTCACATAATCAGTATTGCTGAAATACCCTGATTTTGATGCAAAATTTGTACGCCATTTATAATGCAAAACCTCTTTGGCAAAATCATCTGCTTTCTTAAATTTATTCTCTGTAAAATCAGTACTGATATATGCACCCGAAATCAATATACTCTTACCATTTTCAGTTAAAGTAGCTATTTTATGCATCATTTTCGGGGTAAACACAGAAAAATCTACTCTCTTTTCACTAGTGATAGTTCTCTCTTTTCCGAAAATAATATCTACAAAATCGTAATTTTTTATTTCAAAATTTTCCTTGCAAAAGGCTTCGTCACTTGTGCTGATAAAGGAATGTCCGGCACTTAAAACCGCTTTGCCATGAACAAAAGGATAATCAAAAGTATTTCCTGCAATAATTTTTCCTTCCCAGTTTGAAAAACTCGCACCCCAGCCGGGATTGTCATCGTCAAGCCAAGGAATGGAACGATCAAATTCATAAGGCTGACCTGTAAGACCTATTTCATGAACATAGGGCACCCCCATATCCGATTGGTAATCGAATCCGGCTCTATTTCCATCATCAAAAATTGCAGGACTACCCACTCTGTCAAAAGCATTTACAATCAATGCTGTATTTGAATTTTCTTTTAGACCTACAGATAGTATTTCACTAGGAAAACTTTCTCCCCCTTCATTAATAGCCGTAATTTTAAAACTATAAATTTTGTTGTAACTATTTATTTCAATATTTATAAACGGCTCTTTGGTCAAAATACCTTGATCAAAACCCTGATTTTCTATGCGTTTATACACTTTATATGCGATTGGTATTGCAGTAGGCTCTAATGAGTCCGTAACGGGAGACCAAGATAAATGAATTTTTTTACCTTCAATTAATTTCATAGAGAAGTGATCCACAGGCAATGGTTGTACTATATAATCAAAGTGATTTTGATAAGCTAAGAATTTTAGTATGCCTTTATATATCGCTCTGCTAACATCAAATTTAAACTTGTGATCCATTCCAAACTTCATATCAGAAAGATTTTGATGAGACATTAGCTCTAAAAGCATCATTGGTGTATTTGCCCTCCATGCTTCAGAATAAGGTTTATTCCAAATTCCTCTTCTTGTCCATTTGGAATTGTGTAGAGCTCTGATATCATTTACAATTTGTGTCTGAATAATATCAACCAAATCCCTATTTACCATTTTTGATTGATTGTATGGAAATACAGTTGAGGGTTCATCAGAGTTGTATATTGCCAAAGTTCCGATTATAGAATCATTTTTTGTCACTCCTGCATCAGTATGAAATGCTAAAGCCATATCAATCGGAATCCCTAACCCCTCGATATTGTTATGACCAGTTGGCCCATTTGGCGCTCCCATCAAATAATTAACCCATTCTCCCCTTGATTTATAATCGTCATTATAATCACTTTTCCCATTTGACAAACTATAAACTATTGAATCCGGCATTCCGGAGTATTGCAAATAATATCTGGCAGCTTCAAGATATCTTGGCATCCCACTCAACTTCCAGCTAAAATCATTAGGATTTACTATTTTATCGTCATTGTCTTTTTGAAATGGGTGTTTAACACCTTTTAGTGACCAGGTTTTAGGTGCAATTTTGCTTGAAGGTCTCCTCGCTACATTTCCCATGCCTCCACCTAATTTAATAGCATCAATTGTAAATTCATCTTGACAGCTAAATTCGATGTATTTTTTATCTTTATTTATACCTTTTTCAAAAAAGAATTTGCCTAAATAAATCCATGTTCCATATCCCTGAGATTGATTTAGTTTATATCTTTTTTCCCCTCCTGAATAACTCACCTTACAATCAACAATAGCAGTGTTGTTTTTACCATAACTGATATAAACTGCATATTTAGCAGAGCGCGGGATATCCGGTATATACTTAACACTCCCTGATTTTAACTTAAGATAAGTCCCCAACATAAAAGGATTCTCATTGTTAAAAAGAGTATCTTTATTAAAAAATCCACCATCTATTGTATCTGCTTTGCTTTTCTCAATGGCAATAAAAGAGTGACCTGTACTCCTGTCATTGTCAATAATAACTTCATCAGGGTTTATATCCCTTTCTCTGGGTACAAATATATTTGCTCCGGCATTTTCAAGCATTGGCTCTAGATAATCAAGTACAAAAGTCATCGGAAAAATATCTTCAACTGTAGATTGTAATCGAGCCCTCTGCCATTCCCAGCGATCCAATTTGGCTTCATAATATCTACCGTGGCTATGCCATATTGCTAAATTGCGGTTCAAGAGACCTTTAGTTGGTGATATAGCGTATTTTTTCTCAATTATTGGATTTGTTTTAGGGCAAAAACCGATAAATCTTGAGGAGTCTACAGGTATTAAATTTCTATATATATTGGGAACATATTCTTGGATTTGTTTGCCCTTGGAATACAATTTAATATCGTAATGCCTCAACCAAAATCCAAATTTTTTCTTTAATGATTTTTTTGCTTTTTCGATTATTTTCTCTCTTAAAGGGATATAAGATAAAACATCATTAAAATATAATCGAATTTCTTTTTTATCTCTTAATACAGAAACAGAATCAACCTGAATCCGACCCAAGCTATTCCATTTTGAAAAATAGTTGTTCCATTTCATCAATTTTTTTTCAACTTTATGGATTAGCCTTTTAGTATGCTTATCTTGTGCATGAGCACTATTCGGAATTGAAAGTAACAAACATAATACTATAGAAGATATAATAATTTTCATTTATTTAATTTTATTGGATTTATTATCTCAAATCATTAACAGTATTTTAGAAATCCGTATAATCGTTTAGTGCTATTGTGTACTCATAATTACCTTCTCCTATATTTTTATTTAAAATTGCTAATACTCTAGCTGGATTTTCGTTTATTCCGGGTATATACAAGGGTTTGCTATCTTTGCCAAATTCAATATTTACATATTCAATATCTTCCACGTCTTCTAGTATGTAAGAGGTCAATGCAAAACTCTTATGTGGCTCAAGTCCTAGATCTTCGGCATACTCTACTGCTCCGTAAACCAGATTAAATACATAATTAGGGTCTTTAGTCTCCAATTCCATATTCCTGTTTTTGGTTAAAGACAATAATTTTTCAAACTCTTGTTCATCCATGATTTTGAAAAAGCTATCTTTCACTCCACATGCGAATACGTCAACCATATAGATTCCCACAACTAGGCTGTCATTCTTTTTTTCTCTAGCAACGACAATTTGTCCGAGACCGGAAATAAAAATATCTTTAGATACCAAAGTTGCACTAATAGGCAGCTTTCTTGCAACTTTTTGTATGTATTTTTCAGGTGATAATCTAGGTTGCATTTTTATCACCTTAGGTTTGCGTTTTTTGTTTCTTGACATAATATGAATTTTATTTTAAGTAGTATCTGTACGAAAACATGTGATTTTTGAAATTCTGATAATTTTTGTAAAGATTTTTATTTTTTTACAACAATTTGATGCCTTTGTATCAATTACTTATGAAAAGATGAAAATATCGAAAAAAAATCAATTTCAAATTTGTGGTATTTTCGTGCTGACACTAAGTAGCAAATATATAAAAAAAATAACACAGAGAATAATACTCCCTGTGTTATTTTATCTCCCTTCCAAGTCAAACTCTAAATGTCTTTATAACTTTGAAGATAGGCACTAATCATAAAAAACTATTTAGTTTTTAAACTAACCACTTCTATTATTCTATCAGCTATTTTGTCTTGAATTCCTTGATCCAAGTGGCTGGTAAACCCTACGCAAGAATTGTTTATTTCACCCAAAACATATGTATCATTACCGTTTTCATCCCAATCCAACATAAAGTCTGCTGTCCAAATAAGCGGAGCTTCATGACCTCCCAATCTACTCAGTACATCCGGCAATTTTCCAAGGAAATAGTCAACGAGTACACTCCATTTTTCAGGCTTGTCGTATGTGTACTTTGCTCCGGAAAACAATGTTGCCGAAAAAGCATCTGCACCCTCTGCCGGTTTTTTATGCACTACAAAAATCGGAGTAGCTCCAACCATCAAAATCCTGATTTCACCTTCTTTAATTCGCGGCATAAATCTCATGTCAACTAGCATTCCGTTATCCCCGACTATATATTGCTCTGCAAATGTCATAAAATCTTCAAGAGTTCTATGCTCCACATGATTGTCAACAGCTTCAGTTAGTTTTAGTTTAGTATCCAATGGCAATGTATCTCCTGCTTTATAAGGTCTTTCATCTTCAACTTGTACCCTCCAGATGCCTGAACCTGTTGAGCCCCTGTTTTGTTTTAATACTCGCTCACCAAACGAAATGCTTCTGGGAAATATTTCTTTAAAACTCTCAATAGTATAATAAGCATAAGTGTCTTCAGTTACCAAACCTGTATCTGTAATTTTGGTCAAAGCATCTTTCGCTCCAAGATCTCGCATTACTTGTGGGTGTTCAAAACCTATGATTCCATAATCGGATAGTTTTTTTAGTGTTTCAAAGTAAACTTTTTCGCCATCCGGCAAGTTTCCCGGATTTATTCTGCTTACGTATGCTACAGCCTTGTCTTTAGCATAGTCAAATATTTGATCAGCCCATTCATCTCTAAACTTCAATACTTCTGCTGTCCATCCTTTTTCTCTAATGGCGTTAACCATTGGCATTGTGTCTTTCCTGTGACCATCTAACCATTTGTCAGAGCCACCTTCAGCTTCAAAAAAAATAACGTGGTTTTTCATGTATTTTGAATATTTAATATTTATAAAATATGATTAAGAAGACGACAAATATAAGTATTATTTTTGGATAAAAGATGTTAATATCCTTTTTAGGTAAATTTTATTTTTCAAGTACCAAAAAGCAATGCCTGCTCTATTAGAAATGAATTAAATCTTTGAAAAACTAATTCAACCAAGTTTGTTAAAAAAGGCGACATTTTGACTTGTAGCAATACTGAATTAAGACATATTGGCATAAAAAATATCGTTTTAAATACCATGTTTTGTCTGTTTTATCCCTTGGAACGGTATTTGATAATGTGAAAATGAATAATTATTATTAAAAAACCAAAAAAATATAAAGATGACATTCACAACAAGTCCTGCAAAAAATATACATAATTCTCTTAGCGAATTGGAGAAATTATTGCACAATGCAGCTATAAGGAAGAGTAAGCCAAAAGTAAATATCGTTCAAAATGAGAACTGGACTGAATTAAGAATTGCAGTTCCCGGTATCGAAAAGAAAAACATTGAGATCAATTTGGATGATAATGTTCTTAAGATCGATTCGGTTTTAGAAGAAGCGAAAGGAGTAAAAAACGAGGGTAAATATTTAATTAAAGAATTTGACTTTGGCAATTTTAGCTTGGAATATAAACTAACGGAGAAGGTTAACGTAGATAAAATAGATGCGAAGTACAAAAATGGCATACTTATAGTAAAGCTACCTTTTAAAACCGAGAAAGAAATGCATAAAACGAAGAAAATCAATTTGAATTAATTTTAATAACAGAAAAAAGTATAATCATGACATTAGTAAAATTCAAACCATTTGCACCTGCTCAATACTTATTTGGAGATTTGTATGACGAATTGTTTAACAATTATTTATCTGACTCCAAAACCACTACAGACAAAAAATATTCTCATCCTGCGGTCAATATTATTGAGGAAAAAGATAAATATATATTAGAATTGGCTGCTCCGGGTCTAAACAAGGAGGATATTGATATTAAACTTGAAGATAAGGAATTAATAATTTCATCAAAGGCAGACAAAAATGATGAAGAAATTCAGGAGAATTTTGTAAGAATAGAATATAATTATGATGTATTCAAAAGAGTTTTTACAATTCCTGAAACTGTAGATACAAAATCAATTGATGCGAAATACAAAAATGGGGTTTTAACACTAACTTTGAATAAAAAAGAGGAAGCCATAAAAAAAGGACCAATCGCGATCAAAGTAAAGTGATAAAAAAGGTGTAAAAAATGCAATAGGGTATTAGTGAAAATCTAATATCCTTTTTTTTTCTAAAAATAATCTTTTTGCGATATCATGTAACTACACAGATAGAATCATTTTGGCTGAAAAACGTTCTTTTTGCATTAAAATTTATCAATATTTTTTAAAATAGCGCCACTATTCCTTCAAAATATATGATTCTTTTAATACAAAAATAGACATTTTTTCATCTCAAAAGCACTCTATCTGTGTAGTTACTTACTTTTTTCAAATTACTGATGCTAAGGCATCACTAATCCTTAGAAAGACAAAAATCTCATCAAAAATCTTTATTTTTCCAAAATCAAGCACTTTATAGACAGACACTAAATAATATTATCTTTTTAACAACATTTTAGAAGAGATTAGCCCAAAATCAGATGCAGATATTTGAACCAATCCATATCTAAAAGGATACCCCCAATGTTTCTTGTTTTTGATAAATTCCAAATCTTCTATTAATGGTCTAATTTCAGTTTCAATACAGTCTAAAAACGCAACTTTTCTTCTAAACGGCTCAAAATTTTCAAACATGGTTACTTGGTATATCTCGTCATCAATAGCTTCTGCTATAGCTGTAAATTTTTGATATGGATCTTTATCGCCCAATTTCTGTTTAGAGGAATAAAACACGATATTATCTCCTTTATGAATCTTTTTCAATGGTGCTTTCTTTCCATGGCAAACTTGCATTATCTCCAATTCTATCCCTTTCTCAACATGGTCTTTTGAAACTACTGCAATCCAATATTTCTTTTCCATAATCATATTTTTAACGTATATGTTCCATTTAGGTCAAAGCATTCCGGATATAAAATACTTGGATTAACAATTATTGAACTACTGAAAAATATTTCAAATCTGTCAGAATATCATGGGATTGATACTAAATATGTAGCAATGCCCTAAAGGCAATATAATTGATTGCAAATATCCTTATCGCTTTTTAACAAAACAGTAATCTGTATACAAATGCAAAACTAAACAATTATTTATAAAATGTCTGAATGATAATAATTAATAATACAAAATACAATCAAACTAAAAATTGTCCTCTTTAATCTTTTTTTGGATGACTTTGGATAAACTTTTTTCCGGATATTGATGTTATATTATTTTAGTTAAACAAATAAAAAATTCATTAAATATGACATTAGTAGGAAAAAAAACGCCATTGTTCGAAGCTCAAGCTGTAATAAATGGAAACGAAATCGTTGACAACTTTAAGTTAAGCGATTATATTGGAAAAAAATATATAGTATTATTCTTTTACCCAAAGGATTTTACTTTTGTTTGTCCTTCAGAACTTTTTGCTTTCCAAGCTCAATTGGAAGAATTTGAAAAGAGAAATGTACAAGTTATAGCTTGTAGTACCGATACAGAACAGTCACATTGGGGATGGTTGAATATGGATAAAAATGATGGTGGTATCAAAGGTGTGAAATATCCTGTTGTTGCTGATACTAACAGAACTATTGCTCATAATTACGGAGTTTTAGCAGGAGAATGGGATTATAACGACCTAGGCGAATTAGTAGCCGAAGGAGAGATGGTAGCATACAGAGGCTTGTTCTTTATTGATCTTGAAGGAATAGTTAGACATGTAACTGTAAATGATATGCCAATTGGTAGAAACGTAGATGAAGTATTGAGAATAGTTGATGCATGGCAGTTCTTTGAAAAACACGGTGAAGTTTGCCCTGCAAACTGGAAACCGGGACAAGAAGCTATGAAGCCAACTCATGCAGGGGTTGCGGATTATTTGGCTAAACATTAAAGCTAAATAGTATCTGTCTATAAAGTCATTAAAATTGAAAAATAATCTTTTTGCGATATCATGTAACTACACAGATAGAATCATTTTGGCTGAAAAACGTTCTTTTTGCATTAAAATTTATCAATATTTTTTGAAATAGTGCCACTATTCCTTCAAAATATATGATTCTTTTAATACAAAAATAGACATTTTTTCATCTCAAAAGCACTCTATCTGTGTAGTTACTTACTTTATTCAAATTACTGATGCTAAGGCATCACTAATCCTCAGAAAGATAAAAAGCTCATCAAAAATCTTTATTTTTCTATAATCAAGCACTTTAGAGTCAGGCACTAAATACATTTGGAATAGGATCAAGATATTAAATTTATTAAAAAAGGCTGTCTATGTTAATAGTCAGTCTTTTTTATGAAGTTCTCTTAAGTACTCCACCTGAGTAATTACCAATAAGGCAAGTATACCGGAATTTCAAAAAATATCTATTTTGAGCTGGCGTTAATTATTTTCATTTCTTCTATTATTTTCAGTATTTTTTCAGTTACCGGAGTAATAGATTTTTGTACTTTATCGGTCAATTCAATAGTCATTGGTATCATATCGCTAATAGTGATTGTAACAAGAATTATTTTTGGCAATTCTCCTTTGAATTCCAAGGCATCTATCATATCCTTTAAACCAACATCATGGGCACTCAATACCGTAGGAAAATCAGCTGCAAATTTCGGATATAGTACTTTGACTGTGCCCGGAGGTTTGCCGTCCATAGTGGCATCAATGAAAATAACTGTAGGGTATTTTGCCAGTATAGGCATCAGATCAAAACTCCCTGTCCCGCCATCCAAAATATCAACATTAGAGGGTAAAATTATTTTGCTCAACGCATGTATTGCATGTACCCCTACACCTTCATCGCCCATAAGATAGTTTCCAATTCCCAAAACCAATATCCTGTCCAACAATTCTACATCGGTATAATCATTTGTTTGATAAAAATACCTCTGCAATTCCATCACATCATCTGAAATCATAGCTTTTTCATTTAGTCATTATCATCTTTTTTATCTCCGTCCCACATTTGATCTTTTGCTTTCTCTATTATTTCCTCTTCAGATTCATCGACTCGCTCTGCGCGGATAAATTTGAATCCACTTAACATTGCAGATGCTTCACCTCTTGCTTCAACATAATCATGAAAGAGTACCAAATAAACATGAATAACAACGAACGCCATAAACAACCATGTAAGAATGTGATGTACATATCTAACCACAATATCTCCACCAAATAACGGCACTATAAAATGAAACATTTTAGGAAACCACCACGAAGATGTGTCGGCTATTAACGCTAATCCTGTGGCAACTTGCAAAAAGAAAAACAATGTCATAATAAAATATGAAAATGCTGCCAAATAATTGTGTCCAACACTTATGTTAGATAATTTATGATCTTTGTCTTTCATCAAAAATATATCGACTTTCAAGACGTACAAAATATTCTTAATTCCTTTTTTGGTGTATGGAATGAAATTATCCCATTTAGCAAATTGATTGCCGGCAAATGCCCAATAAAGCCTAAATATTAAATTGGCAATCAAGATATATGCGGTAATAAAATGCACTGCCCTTACCATTCCAAACCAAAATGAATTGGTAGCTTCTAAATTATTATTGATAGCAGGCGGATCAGCAATGATAAACCCTGTAATAACCAGAATGGTAGTAGAGAGTGCAGTAACCCAATGAAAAACCCTGACAGGCATTTCCCAAACATAAACCCTTTTATAATTAAACGTAGTTGTAGCCATATTTCTTAATTTATATTTTTAACTATTTAGTATCTGTCCATAATATCACTAAATTGAAATAACCTTTGTGCGATATTATGTAACTACTCAGATAGAATCATTTTGGTTTAAAAAACCTCTTCGTAACCAATTCGCAATCCACCTAGTAACAATTCACAACCCTCGTAACTCTCTTCGTAACCCCTCGTAACCTTCGTACCCTCGTAACCCTTCGTACCCTCGTAACCCCTCGTACCCTCGCAACCTTCGCACCCTCGCAACCCCTCGTACCCTCGTAACCTTCTT
>JALSPK010000023.1 GCA_026986005.1 Saprospiraceae bacterium | reverse complement strand
ATGGCTTTCCCGCCTTAATCTGAGCCTGATATCCTTCAACGACATATCCCAAAGTCTGAACATAAGAGTATTTATCGGGATAGCTTTTATGTTCCAACAATATGGCAATTAAAGCACTATGTTCACTATTTTTCAATTTGCATTCAAAGACCAAATCGGCAAAAGTTTCATTCAATTTGCCTGATACGTAGCTATTTGAGGTAAGTTTTAAAGTGTTAATATCAATGACATTCAAAACCTCTTTTGGTAAAAAAGTCTTAAAAAAATCCCTTGCCACTTCGATATTGGACAATATCGACTTCAAGAATTTGTCGTGTATATTATTGATATTTTGGTTATCCATAGGGCAAATATAAAGAAAATTGTTCTGAAATTGTTAAAGTACTCAGGTTTTTTAGATGTTGTCCTTTTCATGAAGCCGGCTTTGAAGTCACGCTATCGCGTGCTTTCAAGTCCTAACTCACGTCTTCTTTTTTTTGTTTCAAATAAATTTGAAACGCCTTTTAGATTAAAAAATGTTACTAGCAAGTACTAATTATCAATAAATGTACTTACTTTTGCCCAATATTAAAAAAAACTTTTATTATGATTAATATAAAATTTCCTGATGGAGCTGTTAAACAATACGAAAAAGGTGTAAACGCAATCGATATAGCTATGAGTATTAGTGAAGGGCTTGCAAGAAATGTGTTGGCAGCCGGAGTGAATGGTAAAGTACAAGATGCTACAATGCCAATAAATGAAGATGCAGATTTTGTGCTTTATACTTGGAGAGATAAAGAAGGAAAAGCTGCATACTGGCACTCATCTGCCCACTTGATGGCTGAAGCACTCGAAGCTTTATATCCGGGAATCAAATTTGGTATTGGCCCTGATATTGAAAATGGGTTTTATTATGATATAGATTTTGGCGACTACGAATTTACAAAAGTAGATCTGAAGAAAGTTGAGCAACAGATGATGCAGTTTGCTAAGAAGAAACAAACTTTTGATAGAAAGGAGGTATCAAAACAAGAGGCTCTGGATTATTTTACTAAGAAAGGAGATGAGTATAAGATAGAACTTATCCAAGATCTTGAAGATGGTGAGATTACTTTTTATCAAACAGGTGAATTTACAGACCTTTGTAGAGGGCCTCACTTACCCCATACCAAAGTGATAAAGGCTGTAAAATTATTGAATATAGCGGGTGCATATTGGAGAGGAGATGAAAATAACAAAATGATGACCCGTATTTACGGTATCACATTTCCTCAAAAGAAAGAGTTGAAAGAATACTTGGAAATGCTTGAAGAGGCGAAGAAAAGAGACCATAGAAAACTCGGGGCAGAGCTAGAACTGTTTATGTTTTCCGAAAAAGTAGGAGCAGGTCTTCCTATTTGGCTGCCTAAAGGAACTGCCTTGAGAAAAAGACTTGAGGAATTCCTCATTAAAGAGCAAGAAGAAGCCGGATACCAACAGGTAATCACTCCTCATCTTGGGAAAAAAGAGCTTTATGTGACTTCAGGGCACTACGCAAAATATGGTGCCGATAGCTTTCAACCAATTCATACTCCTAGAGAAGGTGAAGAGTTTTTGCTAAAGCCTATGAACTGTCCTCATCACTGTGAGATATTCAATAACAAACCCCACTCATACAAAGAGCTACCCATAAGAATTGCAGAATTTGGTACTGTGTACAGATACGAGCAAAGTGGAGAACTGCATGGATTGACAAGAGTAAGAGGATTTACTCAGGATGATGCTCACATCTTTTGTACGCCTGATCAATTGAAAGATGAATTTTTAGCCGTTTTGGAATTGACAAAAAAAGTAATAAACAAACTGGGTTTTGAAAATTATACAGCACAAATTTCTTTACGAGATCCGGATAATAAAGAGAAATATATCGGTAGCGATGAAAATTGGGAAAAAGCAGAAAAAGCCATTATTGATGCTACAAAAGAAGTAGGATTGGAGACAATTACAGAATTGGGGGAAGCCGCTTTTTACGGTCCAAAATTGGATTTTATGATTAAAGATGCTCTAGGGAGATCATGGCAGCTAGGGACAATTCAGGTGGATTATAATCTGCCTGAAAGATTTGAATTGGATTATATCGGTTCGGACAATCAAAAGCACAGACCTGTAATGATTCACAGAGCTCCTTTTGGCTCAATGGAACGATTTGTCGGGGTGCTTATTGAACATACGGAAGGGAAATTTCCTCTTTGGTTGACTCCCGAACAATTTAGAATATTGCCGGTGAGCGATCAATATATTGAGCACTCTTCTAAGCTATTGACAGAACTAAAGTCGAAAGGGCTAAGAGGTGATATAGATACAAGAACAGAATCTGTGGGTAGAAAAATCAGAGATACCGAATTGGCTAAAATCCCTTATATGTTGATTATAGGAGAAAAAGAATTGGAGTCGGGAATGGTGTCTGTTCGAAAACAAGGAGAAGGCGATATAGGAACAATGTCAGTAGTAGATTTTACTAAATTTATCAATGACCAAATATAAATATAATGCAACTTGATATTTCCGGTATTCAATACGATATCTCTTGGGAAAATAAAGAAGAAAATATCACAAAAATAGAGAAACTGTTGGGTGACATCCCTTCTTCGACTGATATCATTCTACTACCTGAAATGTTTACTTCCGGATTTAGTATGAGTGTGGATGCTTTGGCTGAGAAGATGAATGGTAATACAGTAAACTGGATGAAAAGCACGGCAAAATCTTTAAATAAAATTGTAGCCGGCAGCATTATTATTGATGATAATAATCAATATAGAAACAGGTTTCTTTGGGTAGAGCCTGATGGAAATATCCAGTTTTACGACAAAAGACATTCATTTGGACTTGGTGATGAAGACCAATACTTCACCAGTGGAAATATACAAAAAATCATTGAATACAAAGACTGGAAAATATTTCCATTAATCTGTTATGATCTTCGTTTTCCGGAATGGATAAAAAACAATATGGGCTATGATTTGATTATAAATGTAGCCAATTGGCCAAGTGTAAGAGCGGAGCATTGGAAGCTGTTTTTGAAATCCAGAGCGGTTGAAAATCAAGCGTATGTGTTTGGACTCAATCGTATAGGAACTGATGTCAAAAACAGGCATTATTCCGGAGATTCGGCAATAGTAAATTTTAACGGAGAATTAATGTCCATGGCCGGAGAAGTGGAGACAATATTAACCGCAAAATTTTCTAAATCTAAATTGGAAAAATACAGAAAATCATACCCTTTTCTAAAAGATCAAGATAAGTTTCAGTTGGATTTGTAATATCAGGGACAGCATAAAAATATTCTTTTTGCGATATTTTTTTACTTTATTCAAATTACTGATGCTAAGGCATCACTAATTCTCATAAAGACAAAAATCTCATTAAAAATATTTATTATTCCTCGATATAAAATCTCCAAGCGCAAAAGAAATCTTCAGGATGAGGATCAGGAGGACAAGATACTACCATAGTTTTTATTCTTGAATCTATCGTTTCTGCAAAGGTAGTATATTCTACCAGACCACCGGATTTGCATGGATAGTCAGGAAGTCCTTTTCTTTTTCTTGCCAATTGTACCCTACACTCTACCATCTTGAATAAAAAACTATTTGGGGTCTCGTCGATAATCTCTTGTTTGTTGACATAATTGTACAGTCTGTATTGCAGAGCCTTTTTCAATCCTTCGATGCCGGGATGCTCTCCCATACCAAGTATCTTTTTTATAGTTCGGGCTTCGAATGGAGAGAATTGTGCCCAAGTGGAGTCATTAGCTCTTTTCGCATCATTCATACCTCTGGTGAATTCTATAGCCTGAAACCAAACACCGTCATTTGCTAGCCAATTTACAGAGACAGCTTCTCTCAACTGTTCTATTTTTTCTTTCGGTAGATCCAAAATAGGTTTGGGAATACCATTGTCCAATTCAAATCCCAATACTTTACTCATCCTGCGCATTTGTACTTCAAGAGATCTTTTCCATGCAGCATCTAATATATCAAATGCTTTTTCTCTTCCAAATTGATGTTGGGCCTCGGAATACCAGAATGTGTGATGCATCATAGTCCTATGCATAAAATCAAACATCATTTCTACGATTTGCTTTTTATCTTCCATTGTAATATATTAATTGGTTACAATACCAATATGAAAACATAGCCTATGTCAGATTGGTATAAAAAGCGCAATGTAATTATTTCGATCGAAAATACAATTTTAATAAAGCAATACTTTTGTTATTTGGAAATCATATGCCTCTCAAACACAAAATCGAGTGTTGTAGTTGCTTGATATAACAGTATTTTACCTTAATATCAAATTGTATGTATATTAACTAAATAAATAATTAAAAGGGTTTTTGACCGTAAGCATATGCCATAAATTCCGATTCGATTTGAATTTTTTTCTAATGCTTTTCACAAAAGTCTCTATTGAACCATGTTCGAGATCAACCAAAAAATAGTCAGAACCAAATAGTATTTTGGACTTATAATCATCGTTTTTCATTAATTGTAATATCATTTCCTGATTATTTTCGTCGTGAAGTGAATATGAAATATCGCAGTAGACATTTGGATATTTTTTTATCATTTGAAGGGATTGCACTATTGAATTTGAAATAGTCCTGTCTCCATTTATATAATCTTTCCATTCAGTACTACTACCCATGTGTGCAAAGTTTATTTTAAGATTTGGATACTCTTTCAATACTTTTTCCCAATGCATTGGATACAAAAAAACGTTCTTAAATTCTTTTTTTGATTTGACGTCTCTTGTTACGTATTGACTTCCTTTAGGCTTAGAGTAATCTCCAAGTTCAAATTTGAAGTGATTTGCTCTCGTTCTTACTCCTCCGGCATGTGTAGTAATCGGTATGTTTTTAGCTTCACATACTTTGAATATACTCATCAATACCGGATCATAAGGCAAATACCCTAGTGAGGGATAAAGTTTTATACCATAAAAAAGTTGATCTGCGTTAAAAGCCGGATTGGAAGTTAGATTTAGCCCCGGTGAAAAAGCAGAAATAAACTGACGACAAGCATCCGGATTGTGAGGGTCAATGGCTAGAAAAGGCAGTACGACCTCGTTGTAGTTGTATACCCTGCCGCTTGCTCCTATCGAGCCAGGGGTGTATGACAGTTTCATAATATTTGACAATTCTTTCAATTGTTTGTCAAAATTGCTTTTGATGCCTCCTCCAATGCTTCTTTCCATATCCATCATCAGATTGACAACAAATAAATGCGGCGAAATATTATTGTCCATAAAATAACTGTCATAATTATCAATCAATGTATCCATGACTTCTTTTGAGCGATTTTTTGTAAAGGGGAGCTGCAATAAACCGGATATCCATTTTCTAAATGTTTTTCCGAGTACTTTTGTAAACCAATTTAATAATTTGCTATAGTCCCCCGGGATATTGTTCAATGTAAAAGAGTGAGCGTGTACATCAAAGAAGAGCTTATCATGTGAAGAGATATTGGAAGGAGACAAAATATCATTTCTAACATTGTCAGGAAGCCGATCCAAAGGATTTGCCGATATTTTGTTGGTGTTGTTGATAAATTGTAATTCTGAAATCGATTGTAGTGTTTTGGTTAACATAAGAATATATTTATTAGAGGTTTGGTATAAGAAAATATCTCAAATTAAAATTGATTCTTCATGCAATGTTCCATTCTTTCCACAAGTGATTGACACAAAGGTGTCATGTTGTTATTAAAACGGTATATCTCTTTATTGCAGATTCGTCATATGTTAATTCTTCATAAGTATATGTCTGAAAAAAGGTAGAAGTAACCATTTGCACTATGTTTTTTCTGTTAAAACCATTGAATTGTATCAGCCTATCGGTCAATGAAAAAAGGAGGGCGCAGCGATAGCAAGGCTTCCTCTTATCTATTGTTACTCATGGTTTATTTGACGTAATGATATCTACATTGAATTATGGTACATTTTTGATTTACACCTCTTGTGTCAGAGATCTTGTAAACAATTCGATGTTCTATGTTAATTCTCCTCGACCAAGATCCTTTAAATTCATGTTTTAAAGGTTCAGGCTTTCCTAGACCTTTTTTTGGCGAATGTTTTATTTCAGTTATTAGAACCTTAATTTTCTTGGCAATAGCCATGTCATGTTCTATCCAAAAATTAATATCTTCCCAAGCTGTTTCTGTAAACTCAAGAGTCATAAATCAATACTCTCTAAATCGACCTTTATAGTTTTACCGGAATTTGCTTCTTTAAGAGAATTTTGCAATCTTTTTCTGTTTGAATCATTACTTAAAAGGTACTCCGTTTCTTTAATTGAATTGTATTCAGAAATTGACATAATGACTATAGCATCTTCCTCTTTATTATTCCTTGGGATCACTATTATTTCAGCGTTTTCACTAATTTCATCTAGATGACTCCTTAAATTTGATTTAAAGTTTGAAACTGTTATTGCTTTCATGTTTTCTTATTTGTACTATATGACGTACGATTTAAGAAAATAGTTTCAAATCCCAATATTTTCTCTGATTTTTTCCTTTTTTCATTCTAATCATGAGTAACACCAATATATTGAATATAAAATTTGTTATAATATCAGCAATTGCCTATTTTCGTGTAGCTGCTAATTACCATAAATCCAAAATAAGTTTATACTTTTGGCAAATATTTAATAAACTCGAATTTTTGTGGAAAAAAATAGTGAAATTATTTTAAAATTGGATGGGGTAGAACCTCTGGATTTATTTGGTATTAACGATGCCAAACTAAATGTTCTTAAAGCTGCATTTCCTGATCTTGTGATTACTACACGGGGAAGTATAGTAAAACTGTCGGGAAACAAAAAAGACTCTCAAAATGCTAAAGCAAAAATAGAAATGATGCTTAGAATTATTAATAAGCACGATAACCTTACTCTTCAGGCAGTACAAGAACTAGTAGGGGGAGGAAATCCAATTCAAGGAAAATTGGGTAAAAACGGTAAAACAATCGTTCACGGTAGAGACGGAAGAGTAATCAAAGCCAAGACAAAAAATCAAAAACGGCTTGTAGACTCAAGTACTGACAATGATATTGTATTTGCTATAGGTCCTGCCGGTACTGGTAAAACCTATGTGGCGGTTGCAATGGCAGTAAAAGCATTGAGGAATAGACTGGTGAAAAAGATAATATTGACAAGACCGGCAGTAGAAGCAGGAGAAAGTCTGGGGTTCTTGCCGGGAGATATGAAAGATAAAGTAGATCCCTATCTACGCCCGTTGTATGATGCTTTGGACGATTTGATACATCCTGAAAGGTTAAAACAATTTATTACGAACAGGGTCATTGAGGTAGCTCCTTTGGCATTTATGAGAGGCCGTACCCTTGACAATGCTTTCGTGATATTGGATGAAGCTCAAAACGCTACTTCTGTCCAACTAAAAATGTTTCTTACTAGACTCGGCCCAAATGCCAAATGTATTGTTACCGGCGATTTGACTCAAATTGATTTGCCTAGAAATCAATATTCAGGTTTAGGAAAGGCATTGGACTTATTGGGAGGTGTGAAAGGTATTGATATAGTCCGTATGAGTAAAGATGATGTTGTACGCCATAGGCTAGTCAAAAAAATCATTGAAGCATACGAAAATGAATTTAAAAAAAGGCAAGAAGAGGAATAGATATTGTTTTAATTTTTTGTGCTATCAAATACTCTATTTCCAAATATTAAGTAAATTGCAAGTAGAAAACTAAATGGAATCATTTTTACATATTTATATATTACTAATATTGTTAATGTCTCAAAAACTATGCCAATTATTTAATGCGCCGGATTATCCGGACTTTAATTGTTGATATTTTTAAATTTTAATGACTTTATAGGCAGACACTAAATAAATAGTGCTAAAATCCTCGCAAAATGCTACATTAAAAAACTAAAAAATTTTGATAATGTATTTCTATCTTTCTCTAATTTAGTGGCATTTTAGCTTTAAAATATTAGATATCATGATAATGTAGGCTAATATTTTGAATTGTAGCAAATTTAATTATCATAAATTAAAGAATTTTATTATTTTTACATTGAAGTTATTTAATTTAAGAATTGCTTCATGGTAAATTTATATTCAAAATGAAGAAAAAGTGTCCTGAATGTGGTGAAGAGTTCTATGGGAGAGTAGATAAAAAATACTGTTCTGCTGATTGCCGTATTTCTCACCATAACAACATGAATAAAGACAAGAATAATTTCATGCGCAATGTGAACAGGATATTGAGAAAAAACAGAAAAATACTTTCTGATTTGAATCCTGATGGAAAGATTACAGTTCACAAGGACAAGCTGTTAGCCAAAGGCTTTAATTTTAGTTATTTTACTAGTGAATATATAACGAAGACCGGCAAAGTATACAAATATGTATACGAGCAGGGGTTTATGCCGATAGGCAATGACTTTTATATTTTAGTTATTAAGAAATCTTATGTGGAGTAGTATGTCATTTAAGATGGGTAAAAAAATTGATCTAAGGGAACTAGATTGGGCAGACAGACATCGCTTGGCAGAGTTGATGAATAATAAAAAAATATGGAATAATATAAGAGACTACA
This sequence comes from Saprospiraceae bacterium, assembly GCA_026986005.1. GTDB lineage: Bacteria > Bacteroidota > Bacteroidia > Chitinophagales > Saprospiraceae > JADJGA01. The sequence goes on along the minus strand of JALSPK010000023.1, from coordinate 10,099 downwards.
TTCCTTATCCTTATTCAGTATCAGATGCGGAGTATTTTATCAATTTAGTGGAAAAAGATATTGCAAATAAGGTATTTGCTATCGAATTTGAAAATGAGTTTTGTGGTGTGGTGAGTCTTACATTGAAAAAAGATATTTACCGAAAATCTGCTGAGATAGGATATTGGATGGGAGAACCATTCTGGGGCAAAGGCATAATGTCTGAAGCTGTACGGCTGATGATAAAACACGGTTTTGAAGAGTTTGATTTGATAAGGATTTTTGCAAGAGTATTTGAAAACAATACTGCTTCAATGCGTGTATTGGAAAAAAATGGATTTAAAAAAGAGGGCGTTTTCAAAAAAGCATTGGTGAAAAACGGTAAAATATTGGATGAACATAGATTTTATATACTGAAAGAAGATTTTAAATTTGATTGATGGCTTCCTTGCTGGTAACACCTGATTTGGTCGAATTTATGCAGCAACTGGCTCTTGAAGACAGACACAGAAGAACAAATCTGGAGGAGATATCATTTGAAGATTGTCCGGTCAAATATCATAATAAAACGATATCCGATTTGGATCTGAGAAAGAAAACCGGATGTACGATTATAGGCTTTAAAACCGATGATGGAGAGTATATTATCAATCCTGATCCGGATACAGAAATAGTAAAAGGCTCAAATCTGATTATACTGGGACAACCGGAGCAAATAGAACGATTGAATATTATGTTTGGAATCGTGTAGCTTATCTAAATAATACCCGTCTATAAAGTGAAAATATCGCAAAAAGATTGTTTTTAAATTTTAATGACTTTATGGACAGGCACTAAAATATCCAATACTTTAATATGCTGTAGATAGCTCTTATCCCATCTTTCCACCCTATTTTTTTCCCTTCTTCATATGTTCTGCCATAGTAGGAGATTCCTACTTCATATATTCTGATATTTTTAACCCGTGATATCCTGTTTGTTACTTCCGGTTCAAAACCAAAACGATTCTCTTTTAGATTGAGGCTTTGGATTATTTTGGTGTCAAACATTTTGTAGCAAGTCTCCATATCCGTCAAATTTAGATTGGTAGTCATATTACTTAAAAAAGTCAAAAATTTATTGCCAAGCGTATGCCAAAAAAACAATATTCTATGTGGTTTGCTGCCCATAAACCTTGAGCCGTATACTACATCCGCTTCCCCTCTGAGTATCGGTCTTAGCAATTCATTGAATTCCCTAGGATCATATTCCAAATCTGCATCTTGGATAACGAGAAATTCACCGGAGGCTTCAGCTATCCCCTTGTGAAGAGCGGCACCTTTGCCCATGTTTTTATCCTGCAAAAAATACTTAATATCAAAAGAAGGATTATCCAGAATATATTGTTTTATGATCTCTTCGGATTTGTCTTTAGAGCAGTCATTTACTATCAATAATTCTTTGTGCATATTATCAATAAGTTTCAGTTCATTGAGTTCGTCAAGAATTTCTTTTATGGTATTTTCCTCGTTATAAACCGGCATCACAATAGATAGTTTATTGATTTTTCTTTTAATCTTCTCCTTCATAAACCTCCAATTTTAAATTGTCAATTAATATTTTTTTATCGCTATCAGCATTCCAAAACTTTAGGGTGATAGATTGAGTATTTGGCGGTATTTTTGCGTCTATAAATAAATTTTTCAATTTGTTATCTGACAACAATCTATACACTCTAATCATTCGTTCTTTTATTTTTATCTTGCTATTGTCGTTGAACAATACAATAAATTGGGTCATTCTCCATACATCCCATTCCTTGTGGACAGACAAAAAATCAGCAGAAACCCTTAGCCACTTCCTGTTATCAACAGATAATTTAATGCCCTTTATCTCTTTCCACTGAACTTCTTTGCTGAGACACAAGGATTTTTGACCTTGGATTGGTTTCAATCCACAATCAACTAAGGTAGAGTCGTCTTCAAAATCAGTAGAATAAATGGTTTTTACATTTTTTCTAACCCCTTCAAAATATTCTTTGGTATCCAAAAGCTTTAAATCATTTTCGTTCTTTTCATATCTTCCCAAAATCTTCCAAAAATATGCTTTAGTCATATATCCGACATGAAGCATCCCATTCTTATGTGCTTGCCGTGTCAACCACAGGTTGTAATATGAGAACAAGACAAAAAGTACAACAAATGCATATTTCCAATATCTGGATTTTAGTGTCATCTCAACAAAGGCCGCAAATGGGAAAGCCAAGATGGGGTAAGATTGTACCATTGCTCTTATGCCCAAGCTACCTCCGTACCACCAGATATTCCAGGCAAAAGTCAAGTATATAAACAGGGCAAAAAACATAAAAAGAGCAGTAAAAATATTGTTGTATTTTTTATATAGTTGATAAAATCCTATCAAAGAAAACAACATCATTGGGGAATATACCAGCCAACCACTTCTGTAACTGAATAAACCTAACCAAAAATGAGGCTTTAGGAAATTGAAACCTTGGTCATTGTAACTGTATATCAACCAATGTCCTGATGCATATTTCCAATATATTAATTGCAGACTTCCGATCAATGCTGTGGCAATAACAGCTGCGATAAAATACTTTTTATTTACTATTATAAATTTTATTCTTTCTTTAAGGTGGATTTTCCCCCATTTTACTCCCCAGAGTAAGGGAATAAACATAGAAATCATCTCAGTTGGTCGTGTCAATGAGGCCAATCCTACTAGCAATCCTATTAGTATAGCGTAATGATATTTTTGATTTTTGTAAAATTTATAGGTGACAAAAATTAGTAATGCATATATCGTAAAAAGATTGTTGTGGGTCATTGCTCCAGCCATGGTGCTGTAATCAAGATAATTGGAGCCTAGGACTGTACCCAAAATCACAATCGCGACTACAATGTCCTTAAAAAACCATAATAATATAAGTCTCAAAAACCATAAGCCTATAAGAGCAACTACAAATGACTCAATGGTTATCATAAACTGGTAGGGAAATGAAAAGCCATCTGCTTTGTATTTGGTGGAATTACTAGCCCACCAGTGAGCTATTGCAAAAAAAGGCAAAAATTGTAGAGCTTGACCGGAAGAGTATTTCATCACATACCTATCGTTTTCAATTTTCATTGCTTGCTGAAAATCCGGTGTAGGGTGGTATTCTTTAAGAATTTTATCTTTAAATTTGCATTCTTTTATATCGTGGTAGATGAATATTGCGGGGAGATACATGTAATATCCGGATACATCCCAGGATATTGTGGCTTCAGTACCTTTGTTGTCCCATTTGGGATAAAAAAAGAAGGTCGCATAAAACATAAGGACGATAGAAACAGCAACAGCTATAAGAGATAGTTTATTTTTCAAAATCAGAATAAATTTGTTTATATTTTAAAATATGGTCAAATATAAAATGCTAATATTTAATAAAAGACTGTCTACAATGAACTTGATTTTTTAAAATATATTAAAAAGTTCAAAAAAAATTACCGGCTTTATGGAAAGACACTAATCAATCAATTATATAACGAACTAAATAATTACAATGTACTTATTTTTTCAAAAAAAATGGAAATATCTGCCAATCTATATTATTTTACATAAACTTTAAGATATTTACTTTTTTAATTACAATAGTTTATGTATTTCCATTTCTTGAAATTATTTTAAATTAAAAAAATAATGTACATTTGAGCAATTAAATATTAATTTATGAAACGTATACTTATCACAGGAGCAGCAGGCTTTTTAGGTTCACACCTTTGTGATTTTTTTATAAAAAAAGATTACCATATTATTGGGATGGATAATTTTATTACAGGAAGTATTAAGAATATCCAACATTTATTTCCTATAAAAAACTTTGAATTCTATAATCATGATGTGAGTAAGTTTGTATTTGTTCCGGGTAAATTAGATTATATTTTACATTTTGCATCTCCCGCCAGTCCTATTGATTATCTTAAAATGCCAATACAGACACTCAAAGTAGGCTCTCTCGGCACACATAATCTGTTAGGCTTGGCAAGAGTAAAAAAATCAAGATTACTTATAGCCTCTACTTCAGAAATATATGGAGATCCAAAAGTCAATCCGCAAGCTGAAGAATATTGGGGCAATGTCAATCCTGTAGGCCCGAGAGGTGTGTATGATGAAGCTAAGAGATTTCAGGAAGCAATTACAATGGCGTACCATAATTATCATAAATTAGAAACAAGGATAGTTCGCATATTCAACACTTATGGGCCTAGAATGAGACTTCATGACGGCAGAGCAATCCCTACATTTATATATCAGGCAATGAACAATAAAGATATTACAATTTTTGGAGATGGTAATCAGACCCGGTCATTCTGTTATGTCGATGATTTAATAAAAGGCATATATAAATTGCTATTAAGCGACTATCATCTACCGGTAAATCTCGGTAATCCTGAAGAAATAACAATTAATCAAATCGCAAAGGAAATAATTGATACTGTACCTGATACCAAATCCAAAATAGTGTATAAAAAACTTCCTGTAGACGACCCCCAAGTTCGTAGACCGGATATCACAAAGGCAAAAAAAATATTGGGATGGGCACCAAAGACCGATAGGAAAGAAGGATTGAAAAAAACTTACGATTATTACAAAAATATTTGATTTTTCAACTAAAAAGTACTCTTCCATATTAGTTACTTGAAGTGTAAAATATCATTACGGTATGATATTTGCAAAATAGTTTATTGTATTTGAACTTTTTTATACTATTAATTGTATTTGTTTATGTGAATATATTAAAACAATATATTCGCAAATATTTGGTTTATGCCAATTCACTTTAAAAGTAGAGTTATATATATTAATTATTTTAGCAAAAAACGACCTGAATGAGACAACTTAAAATTACCAAATCTATAACAAACAGAGAAAGTCAATCATTAGAAAAATATTTGCAAGAAATAGGAAAAGTCGATCTTTTGACTCCTGAAGAAGAAGTAGATTTGGCTAAAAGAATTAAAGAAGGAGATAAAGAAGCATTGGAAAAATTGACAAAAGCAAATTTAAGATTTGTCGTATCTGTCGCTAAACAATATCAAAATCAAGGATTGTCTTTAAGCGATTTAATAAACGAAGGAAATCTGGGACTGATTAAAGCTGCCCAAAGATTTGATGAAACCAGGGGGTTTAAATTTATTTCTTATGCTGTTTGGTGGATTAGACAATCTATCTTACAAGCTCTTGCAGAACAATCCAGAATCGTGAGATTACCACTTAATAAAGTCGGCTCACTTAATAAAATTAATAGAGCTTTTGCCGCATTGGAACAGGAATTTGAAAGAGAACCGACAACAGAAGAAATAGCAAAACTTCTTGAACTATCCGTTGAAGAAATCGAAACCACTCTCGGTGTTGCTTCAAGGCATGTTTCCATGGATGCTCCTTTTGTTGACGGCGAAGATAATTCATTGCTTGACGTACTTGAAAATGACAACACTCCCGATACGGATGTACATCTGGAATATAGTGAATCGTTGAGAAGAGAAATCGAAAGGTCTTTGAGCACTTTAACTAAAAGACAAAAAGATGTATTAATATATTATTTCGGCATAGGTCTTGAACACCCTGTCAGTTTGGAAGATATTGGAGATATGCTCGGGTTGACAAGAGAAAGAGTAAGACAAATAAAAGATAAAGCTATCGCTAAATTGAGAGAAACCAATAGGAGCAAATTATTAAAACATTTTCTAGGAGCATAGAGCTATAGAATGTCCAGTAAATCAAATAACATTGCATTTGGAAAAAGAGGAGAAAAAATAGCCATTGATTATCTTGTCTCCAAAGGATATAAAATATTGGAAGAAAACTGGAGATTCAAAAGAGCCGAAATAGATATAATTGCAAAGGATAAAGAAGGTGTTTTGATATTTATTGAAGTAAAAACACGATCGTATACTTTTTTCGGAGAACCTGAAGTTTTTGTTGATGAAAAGAAAAAAAAACTCCTTTTGGATGCAGCTTCACAGTATATGAAAACAATTAATTATGAATGGGCAATAAGATTTGATATCATTGGAATTGTTATTGATAAATCCAATTATGTTAAAATATCCCATTTTGAAGATGCTTTTTTTTCATAGTATTGAAATATTTATTTAAAAATATTTGTTTTTGAAAAAATTGTTTTATCTTTGCGCTCCCGTTAAAATATGGGCATGGAAGAACACATTGTTCAGCTTTTTTGTAAAAATAAATTTTAAACTGATGAAAAAAGGAATACATCCTGAAAATTATAGAATGGTAGTTTTTAAAGACTTTTCTGTGAATGAATCTTTTTTGACAAGATCTTGCGCTCCATCAAAAGAAACTATCGTATGGGAAGACGGTAAAGAATATCCACTCATAAAACTGGAAATATCTTCAAAATCACATCCGTTTTTTACAGGTAAAATGAAATTTGTTGACTCTGCCGGTAGAATTGATAAATTCAATAAGAAATTTGCCAAGTTTAAGAAAAAATAATTTAAATTATAAAAACAAAAAAACCTTGTCATGGTATTACTATGACAAGGTTTTTTTATACTAAAAACACCTTTTCATATACTATTTTTAACTTTTATGTAATAATTTTGACAAATAGTTTGTTATATATTATAAAATACTGTAATTTTACAATAATTTTAATAACAAAATATTTTCATGATGGAAAGAATATTAAAAATTTTAGTTATTGGCATTTTTGCTTTTCTATTGATTTTGTGGATTGCAACTGTTTTTAATACTTGCAACAATAAAAATAATGATGATAATGTCCAAACGGAAATTATGGAAGATTCTTTGAATACTACCGATGATATAGATCTTACGGAAGATATTTTTGACGATGATACAACAGCTTCGGCCAATGAAGTTTCCGTATCCGGTGACAAAACAAATGCGGATCAGAAAAATGACAAAGATGAGGATTTTACGGATTACACAGGTGAAACAGAGGTTGAAAAATCAAACAATAAACCAAAAACGGAAAAAGCTATCAAACCAAAACAAAAATCTACATATAGCGGAAAATATTTGGTTGTTGCAGGTAGTTATTTGGTTAGAGGAAATGCTGAAAAAATGAAAAAACGCTTGTATGATTTAGGCTATAATTCGGAAATAGTGAATTTTAATTTATCTCAGTATTATTCTGTACTTGCAGGAAGATTCAATTCAAGAAAAGAAGCACAAAATACGGTTACAATATTGAAACGAAATGGAATTGATTCTTATGTCCACAGGAAAAAAAATTAATAATTAAATAATGTGTGGAAGAGCAAGTTTGACAGTCAACGAAAAAGAACTTGAAGACCGGTTCGGCTCAAAATTTTATTCGGATGATATCGAAAGGTACAATCCTGTACCTAATTATAATTTGGCACCTACACAATATTTCCCCGTTATCACAAATAATGACCCTGATCATTTTAATATATTTCAATGGGGATTGATACCTTTTTGGGCAAAAGATTCCAAATCGGGATATAAAATGATTAATGCAAGAGCCGAAACACTTGAAAAAAACCCTGCTTTTAAAGGTGCCTTCTTCAGAAGGAGATGTCTGATTCCACTGGATGGCTTTTATGAATGGAAAAAAAATAATAAAATAAAAAAGCCATATAGAATTGTCAGGGATGATAAAAGCATATTTTCAGTTGCAGGATTATGGGAAAAATGGGAAGGGAGAAATAAACAAGTACTAAATACATTCACTCTGATCACCGTTCCTGCTAATTCTTTAGTTAAAAAAATACATGACAGGATGCCTGCAATATTATTTGAAGATGAAGAAAGATTTTGGATTGATAAAAATATTTCAACCACAGAAGCTAAAAAAATGTTGAAACCTTTTCCCTCTGAATTGCTTTTCGCTTATCCGGTTTCTTCAAAAATCAATAATGTCAAAAATAATTCAAGTGATTTAATCAAAGAAGTTCCTGAAAATAAATACATCCAAGGACATTTATTTTGAAGTAGATAGTGCCAAATGCAAAAGTCATTATTAATAATAATTGGTGAATTATGAATTATAAATTTTTAATTTGAGTAAAAATATCATAAATTGCATAAATTTATATGATTTTTATTTAACTTTGAGTATAATTTTCAAAAAAAACAATTTAAACGATGAGGGATCTTGAAATAACAGAAAAAACAATAGATCTTAAAGATGTTTTTAAGAAAAAAAATCCACAACTTGCCAAAATAATTCCCGGTTTTGTTTATAACTATTTAAGGAAAATAGTTCATGAAGAAGAATCAAATGAAATCCTTTTTGAAAATAAAGATAAATACGGATTGGATTTTGTAAGTGCAGCCTTGAGAAAGTTAAATACGGATATCCAAATATCAGGTATCGAAAACATACCTAAAACGGGTAAAGTTACATTGATTAGCAATCACCCACTTGGTGGTTTGGATGGCTTGGCTCTTATGGATACAGTAGGTAAAATCAGAGAAGACTTATACTTTTTAGCCAATGATATTTTGATGATTCTTCCAAATTTAAATCCTCTTTTTGTACCTGTAAATAAACATGGTAGCAATCAAGAATACAGGGAAGTTTTAAGCAAAACTTTTTCAGATAAAAATATCATATTGATTTTCCCGGCCGGATTGGTTTCCCGAAAAATAAATGGTGAAATCCGGGATTTGGAATGGAAATACTCTTTTTTAACTCAGTCAAAAAGAAACAAAAGAGATATTTTACCTGTTTTTATTGAAGCATATAATTCAAATAGATTTTATAATATTGCATTGTGGAGAAAAAGATTAGGAATTAAAGCAAATTTGGAAATGTTTTTTTTGGTTGACGAACTATTCAAATTTAAAAATAAAGCCATTAAAATTTATATTGGAAAACCGGTTTCATATAAAGTAATAGATAAAAGATTTAAAACAAAAGAATGGGCATTAATATTTAGAAAATTTGTATATTCGCTAAAAGAAAATCCTAACATTATTTTAGATGAAGAATTTATAGATTCTGTTAAAAATGAAATTAAATAATCATGAAAGTTCAAGAAGATATAATCCCCAAAATCCCAACTGAGAAATTGGTAAAAGAATTAACTCCTGAAATATTTGTAAGAAAGACAAATAAAGGTGGCAATGAAATTTATATTTTCACCCATAAGCAAGCTCCAAATCTATTTAAAGAAGTCGGAAGATTGAGAGAATTTACATTTAGGGAATCAGGAGGAGGAACAGGGAAAAGTATCGATATTGATAAATATGATACGGCTGAAATTCCTTTTAAGCAACTAATTGTTTGGGATCCTGAAGGTAAAAATATAATCGGAGGTTATAGATTTTTTCTCGGAAAAGATGACCATAAAGGAGAGAATGGTATGCCGGTTACTCCTACTTCAAAATTATTTAAATTTTCAAAGCATTTTGTTGATGAATACTGGGACAAAACCATCGAATTGGGAAGATCTTTCGTACAACCGGCATACCAACCAAGTATAAATAGAAAAGGAATATTTTCTCTTGACAATCTATGGGACGGACTAGGCACTTTGGTTGTCGATAATCCTGATATGAAATATTTCTTCGGTAAATTTACAATGTATCCGGATTTCAATAGCAAAGGCCGGGATTTGTTATGCTATTTTTTAAAAATATATTTTCCCGATCCCGATAATCTGCTTACTCCTCTTTATCCGGTCAAAATAAAAACTCCTGAAAAAGAACTTCAAAGTTATTTTAAACTCAATGATTATAGCGAAGACTACAAGAATCTTATAAGAGCATTAAGAAGTTTAGGCGAAAATATCCCTCCTCTTGTCAATGCATACATGAATCTTTCTACAACAATGAAAATATTCGGTTCATCACACAATTCTCATTTTGGAGATGTTTATGAAACAGGAATGCTTATAACAATAGATGATATATTCGAAGATAAAAGAAAAAGATATATCGATTCTTATTTAAAACTTAAACAGGATAAAAAATAACAGGGTTCTATTTCATTTTTAGCCATTCCCTACCCTCTTTTTCAACACAAAGAGGTATAAATGTATTTGGAATAACCGGTCTATACAAAGAAAAGTTCAAAGTTCAAAGGACAAAGTTCAAAGTTCAAAGGATAAAGTTCAAA
>JALSPK010000022.1 GCA_026986005.1 Saprospiraceae bacterium | reverse complement strand
GATCCCGTATTTATGGATACTATCAATTTTGATTTTCACTTGCAGGAAATATCACCGGCAATAGATTTTGGTATAATTGCCGATAGTCCGGCAATAGATTTGGATAGTGTACCTCGTCCATTATTGGTAAATCCTGATTTGGGAGTATATGAGTACGGCATTTATTGGACGGGAGAACTGAGTAATGATTGGCATACAGCCGGCAATTGGTCCAATAATCAAGTACCGGAGACAACAGATAAAGTTACAATTCCATCACCTGAATTTTATAGATATTATCCAAAGGTAAATACTAATACGGAGATAAAGTCAATTTATTTTTATGGTGATAGTAAGTTGATATTACAGAATAATTCAGTGCTAAAGATATTGGAGTAAGCCGTTGAAGATATTTTTGGAAAAAATTATATGAATAGTGTCTGTCTATTAAAACATTAAAATTCAAGCACTTTATGGACAAACACTAATTAATATCTATAGTAATCCGGTTTAAAAGGACCTTTTTGTGGAACATCAATATATTTAGCTTGTACTTCACTTAATTCTTCGAGTTCTACTCCTAATTTTGCCAAATGCAATTTTGCTACTTTTTCATCGAGATGTTTGGGTAGCACATATACTTTGTTTTCGTATTTATCTTTGTTTTTATACAATTCCATTTGAGCCAGAACTTGATTTGTAAATGAATTGGACATTACAAAAGAAGGATGTCCGGTAGCACAACCGAGATTGACAAGTCTGCCTTCTGCCAATACGATAATATCTTTGTCGTCAATAGTATATTTATCAACCCTGGGTTTTATATTGACTTTAGTATCTCCGTAGTTTTTATTCAACCAGGCCATATTTATCTCATTATCAAAATGTCCGATATTGGCTAATACGGCATTGTTTTTCATCAGTTTGAAATGTTTGGCATCGACTACATTCAAATTGCCGGTGGCGGTAATAACAATATCAGCTTGGGGAATGGCATTTTCCATTTTTCTCACTTCAAAACCTTCCATCGCCGCTTGCAGGGCACAGATAGGATCTATTTCGGTTACAATAACACGGCATTGAGAATTTTTAAAAGCAGAAGCTGTTCCTTTTCCTACATCTCCATATCCGGCAACAACAACGACTTTACCTGCCAACATCAAGTCTGTGGCTCTGCGTATAGCGTCCACTGCGGATTCCCTGGTGCCGTATTTATTATCAAATTTTGATTTTGTGACGGAGTCATTGACATTGATTGCCGGTACCGGTAGAGTTCCTTTTTTTTCTCTTTCGTACAATCGATGTACACCGGTAGTTGTTTCTTCGCTGATACCGATTAATCCCGGAATTAATTCAGGGTGTTTATCCAGAACCACATTTGTCAGATCTCCGCCATCGTCCAGTATTAATGATAAATTTTGTCCGTTGCTAAAAGCGTCAAGGGTTTGTTCCAAAGTCCACCAATACTCTTCTTCGGTTTCACCTTTCCAGGCATAGACGGGAACACCTCTGTCGGCAATAGCGGCGGCAGCATGATCCTGAGTAGAAAAAATATTGCAAGATGACCAGGAAACTTCAGCTCCCAGCTCCAATAGTGTTTCAATCAATACGGCGGTTTGAATTGTCATGTGAAGACAACCTGCGATTCTTGCACCTTTTAAGGGTTTTTCTTTACCAAATTCTTCTCTAAGGGACATCAATCCGGGCATTTCCGCTTCGGCAAGAGCTATTTCTTTGCGTCCCCATTCGGCCAGATTTATGTCTTTTACCTTAAAGGGAAGTTTTCCTTCTTTCAATTTTACTTGATATTTATCTTTTTTATTACTCATTTGTTTCAAATTTTGTGCAAAGGTAAAATATTTTTATTAGTAAGTGTTCCGGTGAAGAGCTTTTGAGATAAAATTTATTATTTTTGACAAAATATTAAATAAAAAAAGGATATTTTGATAGGATATTATTATTTTATTTTTACTTTTTTTCCTAAGGGCAATTCTCAAATATCTTCCGCGCTGTTATTAAATTATTTTTCAGAAATATTATTTTGTAGATTATAATTATTATATTATATTTGATTGATTTATGTGTTAAATATGTGTTATAATATGTTAATATATTGTTTTTTAGTTCTTTATGTTTTTTATTGCTTATGAAAAAAAGTTATTATTATATAATTTTTGTAATTTTTATGATGTCTCCTGTTATGAATATAGCAAGGAACAATACAATTATTGATTCATTAAAAACCGAGTTAATAAGACAAAATGCAGATACAATTAAACTAAAAATTTATAGAGAAATAGCAAATAAATATTTAAACATAAACATGGATAGTTGTATTTTGTATTTTGAAAAATCTCTTGAAATTGCAAAAAAGCAAAAAAATCATAAATATAGAATAAAGACATATTTGAGAATTGCATCTGTGTATTTTTTTAAAAAAGAATATTTAAATTCATTAGAATATTTGAATTTAGTAGATAATCTGATTTCAAAATATCCTCAAAAAGATAATACATTAGCATATGTGTTGTATTACAGATCTGCTATTTATGCATCTATGGAAGAATATGTGAAATCAAAAGATTATGCAAATAAAGCTTTGGCTTTATTTATTAAATTAAATGATGCAAGAGGTATTAGTGAGGTTTACTCTATTCTAATAGAGATATACAACGGAAGAATATGTGAAATCAAAAGATTATGCAAATAAAGCTTTGGCTTTATTTATTAAATTAAATGATGCAAGAGGTATTAGTGAGGTTTACTCTATTCTAATAGAGATATACAACGGTATAAAAGACTATAGATCAAGTCTTGAATATTCGTTTATGGCATATAAAAATGATTTGGAGCATAATTTTATAAATCTTATTCCTGCGGATTTAAATAATATAAGCACTCAATATAGCTTATTAAATAAGCCTGATTCGACTTTATATTATATAAGGAAAGCTATTTATTATAATAAAAAGATAGACAATCAAAAAGCTTTGGCTATCAACTATCGGAATTTATCTAAATATTTTTTGAATAGTGATATTAACAGGCTTGATTCTGCTTATTATTTTGGTGAAAAGGCTTATGAAATAAATAATAAATTAGGTGTAAAAAAGGATCTTCCGGACATTTTTCTATTGAAAGGAGATATAGCTATGGCAAAAAAGGATACAGGTGCAGCCATTGCTTTTTATAGAAAAGTGATCGATACAACAATTTTTAAAAAGAATCTGGATTTACAGGCTAAAATCAATGCTACGGAAAAACTCTACAACATTAAATTATCTCAAAAGCAATATATAGCAGCAATTGATTATCTAAAACAGAATCATATTTTAAAGGATAGTTTTAATAGTAGATATTTAGTAAATCTGAGTTCTTTTTTTCAATTGGAAAAAGAAAAGGATTTATATAAAAACAATTCCGTGTTATTGAAAGAAGAAGCTTTATTTAATTTATATAGAAAACGATTTTTTATTTTATTGGCTATTTTATTATTTGCTTTAACCCTGTATATCAGAGCTTGTTATAGAAGGAAAATCAAAAAAGATAAAAAAGAAAAAAAATTTATTGAGAAAAAACTGGAATTTAAAAACAGAGAAATGACAATTAATGCAATTTCTCAAATAAAAATCAATAAAATACTCAAAGAAATATCTCGAGACTTAAAGGAAATGTCAAATGATGTGCGATCTTCCAAATTAAAGCTAAAAATAAATAAAATTATAAAAACAATTAATAAATGTACCAATGAAACCATAATGGATGAATTTGCTTTACGTTATATGGAAGTAAATCCCGATTTTAAATCTAATCTTTTAAAACAATTTCCCGGTTTGTCACCGTCGGAATTTAAAGTTTGTATGTTTTTAAAATTGAATTTATCTACTAAAGAAATTTCAGAATTAATGGGAGTACATCCGAGGACGATTAATAATTACAGATCAAAATTAAGAAAGAAGTTTGGTCTACCCTCAAATATTAGTCTTTTTTCCTTTTTATCAAAAATAGAATAACAAAAAGCAACGTATTTGTTTTTTCATAATAAGATTGTAATGATTTGATAATAGGATTAATATACATTAATTATGATATAATTGTGATATATAATTTTATAACATGTTATGTTTTTGTGATATAAAATATTGCATATTATGGATAAAACGCTGCACATTGCAAGAAATAAATGTAATTTTTTGAATTTGCAATTAATAACCAATTTAAAACAATATAGATTTTTTTTATGCTCTAAATACCGCATATAGCTCTTTGTACGATTTGTTTCTTGAATTTATTTGATTTTTTTTAATAAACTACTTGATTTATTAAATTTTAATAACTTTATAGACAGACTCTAATTTTATATTATTAACTTCAAAACCAATAACAATGAAAAGACTTTTTTACTCCTTGCTTATACTTTTTTCATTTCTTTCGGCCTCAATGGCGCAAAATGAATTTATTACTACATGGCACATAAATACAAGCAATGAAAGCATTACTATCCCTACTTATAGCGGAGCTACTTACAATTATGATGTGGATTGGGGAGATGGTAACACAGGATCGGGTTATACCGGAGATGCAACGCATTCTTATACTACTGCCGGAGATTATCAAGTGAAAATTACCGGAATCTTTCCGCGGATCTATTTTAATAACGGCGGGGATAAAGATAAAATCATTTCAATAGACCAATGGGGAAATCAAGCATGGACTTCGATGTCTTCAGCTTTTTACGGATGTTCAAATCTTGCCGGTCAAGCAACAGACACTCCTGATTTATCTAATGTAACAGATATTTCATATATGTTTAGAAGTTGTGAAATATTCAATCAAGATATAAGTGGCTGGGATGTGATTAGTGTCACCGATATGTCATATATGTTTATTTACGCAGATTCTTTTAATCAGCCAATAGGAGTTTGGGATGTTAGTAGTGTTACCAATATGAATTCCATGTTTGAATATGCACGTTCTTTTAATCAAGACATAAGTGGCTGGGATGTCAGTAATGTCACCAGTATGAGTGCTATGTTTTACTACGCAAGTTCTTTTAATCAGCCAATAGGAGTTTGGGATGT